>JAIBBN010000002.1:300000-574721 GCA_019694655.1 Leptospirales bacterium | reverse complement strand
CTCCAGCGTTTCGCGGCCATTTCCGCTTTCGTATGCTCTACCATCCCTTCGCCTCCGCTGATTTTGGAGGCGGACTGTAGCACGTCACGAAAAGGAGCGCAAGGCGCGGAAAAATGAGCGCTTACTCCCCGAGCAGCTCTTCGGCCAGCTTCCATGGACCACAGACGATCCTGTGCAGTAACAAAGCCCTGCGCCAGGAACAGATCGTGGCTGTTCTGCGCTTGAATGTGCGGGATACCGCTGGCGTCGCGCGCGACATGCACCGGTGCAATCAAGCCCGGAAGCTGTATTTGGCCGCTGCGTTTGGGAAGCGCCGGGCGAACTACAAAGAGATAGGCAAAGAGCGGAGCAAGCAACAGCGCCGCCGGCACAATCGCAACCGCGTAGATCCAGCGCCTCGTGGTCCGGGGAAGGCGAATTGCCATCACGTATCTCCTCGACTCAGTTCGGATACGAATCAGAGCCAGGGCTGAACCTGACAGTCAGCAACGGAGCGGTCAAGTTCCTTGCTTGCAATTGGGCATGGCGCTGATCTACGCAGCCGCTCTGGCGGGCGGCCTCTCAGCAGGCGCAAACTCAATCCACTCTGGCGGTTGCCAGAATGGATTCAAGACTGGCGACGCTTGCTGACTGCAGCTGCCAGTTCGCCAAGCAGCGTTTCCGTTTCTTCTATAGAGATACAGGCGTCGGTGATGGATTTTCCATACTCCAGCGCTGCCAGCGGAGCTTCCTTCTGGTTTCCTTCTTTCAAATGGCTTTCCAGCATAATGCCAACGATTGTCCTTTTTCCGCCGGAAATCTGGGCGGCGATGTCGCGGGCCGCCTGCGCTTGACGACGGAAATCCTTCTGTGAATTGCCATGGCTGCAGTCCACAACCAAACCGCTGCGCAGCGAAGCCTCGGTTAGCGCCTGCACTGCTTTGTCGACGTGGGCCGCATCGAAGTTTGGCCCATCGGTTGCGCCGCGCAAAATCAGATGGCCATAGGGATTGCCGGTGGTGTGGACAATGGCGGCAACGCTCTGCTTTGTGATCGATAGAAAATGATGCGGCGTCTGGGCGGCATGTATGGCATCGATGGCGATGCGCACATTGCCGGAAGTGCCATTCTTGAAACCGACGGCCATCGACAGGCCCGAGGCCAGCTCGCGATGCACCTGGCTTTCTGTGGTGCGAGCGCCGATCGCGCCCCAGCTTACACAGTCCGCAATAAATTGTGGACTGATGGTGTCCAAAAACTCGCAGCCCACTGGCAGGCCCATGGAAATCAGGTCGGTCAGCAGCTTACGCGCCAGATGAAGGCCCTCGTTGATCTTAAACGAGTTGTCAATATGCGGATCATTGATCAGGCCCTTCCAGCCGGATCGCGTGCGCGGTTTTTCAAAGTAGACGCGCATCAGTATCTCCAGATCCGCGCTCAATTGCTTGCGCAATGGCAGCAGTCTGGCGGCGTACTCGCGCGCTGCAGCCGGGTCGTGGATCGAGCAAGGGCCGACTACCGCCAGCAGGCGGTCGTCCTCGCCAGTCAGAATGCGATTTACGCTCTCGCGCGAAGTAGCCACCAGCGCCGAACCGGCATCGGATAGCGGCAATTCCTCAATCAAGATGGCCGGCGGGATCAGCGGCTTGATAGCCTCAATGCGCAAGTCGTCGGTCTTCATCATCATAGCTTTCAAGCGCCCTCAAGCCAGATCCGCTGACGCTGCGCTGGCGCCGACCGCTTTTCCGTTTCTGGCGCGGCTGCAGCGCCAGAGCGGGGATGCCCCTTGCAATCTCTCGGCGATAGGCAAGCCCCTGGCCGTAGAGCTTCCCCTCCTGGAAATTGATTCCCAGGATTCGGCGGGAACGGGCCACGCTGGATGCCCGACCGATTTGCGCCAGACTGTGCCTTCGAAACCCAGTTGCCGCAGCGAGAACTAGAAGGGGCCCGACCAACTGGTTCGCCATGATTCGCGCAGGCCAGCGTCGCGGCCACAGGCATCACGTATCAGCGACCAATTGCGCAACTGCCTCGAGTGCGTGCTGAATACCTGGCGACAAGTGCGATGGTTGTCGTTCGCAAACGAAACGGCAAACTGGAGCGGCGAGGGAAACGTTCGAAGGCTTGATAGCGGTCTGACGCAGTATAGAGCGCTTTCTTTCAGCTCCGCCGGGGTCGCACAGCTTCTGCCAACGCCCGCGCCGACCGCCTATGCTCTCGATGTCCCCGGTCTGGCGGTCGTCGTCAACCCGATCGGCTCCAGCAGCGTACGCACCATGGCATTTGCGGGCATCGGCAATTGTGATCTGAATGGAAACTACAATGTTATTCAGACCGCAACGAACGGAGCGGGTCAGATGGTTTTCGGTACAGCCAGCGTTAGCGGGAGTTCCAGCGCCGTCGTTGCCTTCCGTCAGGATCCTTCGATCAACTACGATCACCATTCCCAGTCTGGCAAATGGATTGGGCGCCGCGACTAATAGCGCTTCGCAGAATATGGGCTTTGCCGTGATGAATTACGGAGGGAAGCTGGTAATGATCGCCAATGCCTGCTCCAGCGGCGCAGCCTGCAGCGGAGCCTCAGCATCAAAGGGCACAGCGGTCTTCGCGGAGCGCTGAGTGAAGTGCAGCGCCAGTGCGCACCGGCAGTCCGGATCGTGAGCCCTCAGCCAGATTCGAACTGGCGACCCCTTCATTACGAGTGAAGTGCTCTACCAACTGAGCTATGAGGGCAATGGATCCGGTCGGACCTTCGATGGCCCGACTCTGACCACTTGCCAGAAGCAAGCCGCCAGAGCAAGTCCGTTCGAAGGAGTGGCAGCGGTGCTCAGTGATGATGGCCGCTGATGGCCGACTCCTTGCTTGCAAAGCCGCCGCTGACTGCTCCGCTTCCACCCTTCATGGTCGATGCGACTAGCTCGGCAACGTCGAGCACCTTGACGTCTTCATCGAGGCCTTTGGCTTTCACGCCATCGGTAATCATCACGTTGCAGAAGGGGCAAGCCGTGGCGATCGTGTCCGCCCCGGTATCGAGCAGCTGTTCGGTGCGCTTGATATTAACGCGCTCGTAGTGCTCTTCCATCCACATCTGAGCTCCGCCGGCGCCACAGCAGAGGCTGGTGCGATGGTGGTCGCCCGGCTCCGCAAGGTCTGCGCCAACGGCGGCCTTCACCAGATTGCGCGGCTCGTCAAAGATCTCGTTGTATCGACCCAGGTAGCAGGAATCGTGAAATACCGCACGACGATCGCTCATCTTTTCCACTTCGCTGGCATCCATCTCAACTTTGCCCGTGCGGACCAGATCATCGATAAAGTCCGAATGGTGTTGCACTTCGTAGTTTCCACCCAGCTGCGGGTACTCGTTCTTCAGAGTGTTGTAGCAGTGCGGGCAGGCCGTGACAATTTTCTTCACGCCGTAGCGATTGAGCGTTTCGATGTTCGTCTGGGCCAGCGTCTGATAAAGATACTCGTTGCCCCCGCGGCGTGCGCTGTCGCCCGTGCAATTCTCCTCTGTCCCCAGGATGCCAAAGTTCACTTTTGCCTGCTGCATGATCTGCACAAAGGAGCGCGCAATGCGCTTGTTGCGATCATCGAAGGAAGCAGCGCAACCGACCCAGTAAAGTACATCTACTTTGGAATCCTCGGCCAGAGTTTTGACGCCAAGATCGGAGCACCAATCGGCCCTGGTATGGGCGCCCATGCCCCAGGGGTTCGATTGGTTTTCCATATTATTGAAGGCGTTCTGCAATTCTGCGGGGAATCGGCTTTCCACAAGCACCAGGTTGCGACGCATCTCCATAATGGCTTCAAGCTGATTGTTGCCCACCGGGCAGGCTTCCACGCAGGCGTAGCAAGAGGTGCAACCCCAGAGCTCTTCTTCACTGATATACGCGCCGCCGACTACTGGCGATGCAGCCGGTCCTTCTTCTGCGCTGGCAGCCATGATCGCGCCGGCGTGCTCAATGGTTGCATGTTTCACATCGACCATGATTTTCTTGGGGTCGAGCGGCTTGCCCGTGCGGTTGGCCGGGCACTGCACAGTGCAACGGCCGCATTCAATGCAGGAGAGACCGTCCAGCAAGCTGGTCCAGCCCAGTTCGCTTACGTTGCCTGCGCCGTAGACGGCGCTGTTTTCCAGATCCATCAGGCGTAATGCGCCGCGCGGCGTGTTGCGAATCAGCAGGAAGTTGATTGGCGCAAAAATCAAGTGCGAGTGCTTCGATAGAGGAACAAAAACCATGAAGCTGTAGACCGTTGCAATGTGCACCCACCAGCCAAAGGAGCGCAGCGCTTCGGCTTCAGCCACAGTCGTCATCCCGAGGCCGTGCAACAGCGCCAGAACCATCGACTGCACCCAGTTGTGAGCGCCGCCTTCCAGCGAGGCTTGCGTTGCAGCGCTGATCAGGGTTGAGGTCATCAGCGTGCCAATCAGCAGCAGAACAATGGCGCTCTGCGCCGATGGGATGTCCAGGCCCGTAGCGCGTCGCAGCCAGCGACGGTAAGCAAAGTAGCCTAATCCCAGTAAGACCAGCAGCGAGAAGTGGTTCACTATGCCTTCATAGATAGCGGTTCCAGAGCCGATCGCCAGAGCAAAGAGCGCCAGAAATTCCACAAGCAACAGCGATAGAAAGAACCATTGGATCCCGGCATTGGTGCGCCAGTAATTGCGCTTACCGAGCTTGAGCTTGCTCATTGCCAGAACAGTCAAACCGATCAACGCGATCAGGCCGGCAAAAATGGCGGCGGTCTGCAATCCGCTGAAGCTGAAGCCCAACCAGATGTAATCAGTGAGATAGAAGCGGTAGGGGTCCAGCCCGCTGGACCGGAAGAGCGCCCAAACGTTGCCAGCGATCATCTGACTGGTCGTATGCACGAGATAGGAGATAAATCCGTAGAATATGAAAGCGTGCATGAGCCCGCGGAGCGGATGCTTGAATAGTTTGTACTGGAATACTACATTTAACAAGAAGGAGCGCAGTCGAGCGCCCCATGGGGCCAGCGGCTCTGTCGATTGGCCCCTTGCGACCAGTTTCAGGCGCGAATAGATGGCCCAGGCAAAGAAGGCGTTAGCCGCCAGGAATACCGCAAGGTGCAGCAGGTTCGCCAGAATGTCGGCGCTTGCGAACATATAGGATACGCTCCTCGTTGGATGCGGCATGCGACCGGAGCCGCGCGCCGGGCCGGCTATCGCCTGACCGGGAAACAGGCTCGCGAGGGGGAAGCGGTTCGTCCAGAAAAAAGCTGTCCTGGACCCTCCCTGCAACAAGTTTTGACCGATGGCGATTCTGGGTCCGCACAGGACGGACGCAATTCTGGAAAAGGCGCTCGCCGGCGAGCGGCTTACGCCGGCTGAGGCCTTGCGACTCTACCAGGAGGGCGATCATCTGCGCATTGCCGCCGTAGCCAGGGAACTCCGCGGTCGGCGTGTAGATCCGCGTACCGCAAGCTACACCATGTTTCGCGTGGTGAATTATACAAATCTGTGCAATGTTGACTGCGCCTTTTGCAGTTTTATGGAAGGCTATGGCTCCTCGCGCGGCTATACGCTGACCGCCGAGCAGGTCGTCGCCAAGATGCGCGAGGCCCTTGAATTTGGGGCGGATCAGATGTTTCTACAGGGCGGCGTCAATGAACAGCTGCCGTTTGACTACTATCTGGATCTCATTGCGGCCGTTAAGGAGCAGATTGGACCGCAGATCCATGTGCGCGCATTCAGCCCCGTTGAATTGGAGGCTCTGGAACGGATCTCTGGACTTGAATTGAGACAGGTTCTCAGGCGGCTGAAGCAAGCTGGCATGAACTCCGTGCCGGGCGCCGGCGCCGAGATACTGACTGACCGAATGCGCCAGATCCTCTCTCCGAAAAAGTCGGACGTCGCCGGCTGGGTGCGAGTGATGCGCACCTGCCATGAAGAGGGTCTGCCAGGCAGCGCGAACATTGTCGTTGGCTCGGAAGAGACTGAAGAAGAGATCATTGAACATCTGCGCGTAGTCCGCGACCTGCAGGATGAAACCGGCGGTTTCAAAGCCTTCATTCCGTGGACCTTCCAGCCGCAAACGAAGAAGTTCAAAGTCCGTCCGGTAGCAGCGACGGAATACATCAAGCTGCTGGGACTGTGCCGTATCTTTCTCGATAACATAGATCATATCGAAACTTCGCTGATGGTGCTTGGCCCGGGCATTGGTTGCCTGGCGCTGCACGCCGGCGCCGACGATATGTCCTCGGTTGTAATTGAAGAGAATGTGCTGAAGAGCTTTGGCCTGAAAAGCGAAGCTCGGGCGCGCGCCTTCCTCGAGGAAAGCGGCTTTGTCGCCCGGCGTCGCAGCTTGCTCTACGAATACCTGGACTCAGCTGCGATGGTCTGAAGGCAGCTGGGAGGCGCCTGATGGCAGAGAACGATCGGCCCGATTGGGAAAAACGCAGCTTCAATCCCTACAGTAGCAACGGCGCTTCGGTGACGGTCGCGGCGCCCGAGGCCGCTGGCATCGGTCTTGGCGAGCATGAGCTCAATTTTAGCGAAATCCTGAGCCGCACGATGCAGGTTCTGCGCTACTCGTGGCGCGAATTTGCTGCAGGCATTGTAGCAATCGGATTGGTAGTTGGCATTGCCTACTGGCTGGTGTTTCGCACTATCATGGCGGAATTTTTCCAGCTTCTTGAACAGATGAAGGAGTTTCAGCCCGAACCCGGACGGGATGAGGAGGGACTGCAGCTATTCCTGGAAAAGATCGGCGCCGCGATGCTTCCCTGGGCGTCCTATCTTGCCGCTCTGCTGCTGCTATACGCAATTGTGGTGGCGCCTTTTATGCTCTTTGTTACGGCGCGCAGCGACCAGGCGCTCAATGGCAGACGCCTTCCGCTCATGGAAACGGTTCAGGCCTGCTTTTTGGCACTGCCCCGCTACCTGGTTGTCCGTCTGGCAGCCAGTATGCTGACCTCCCTGGGATTCCTGCTCTGTATTTTTCCGGGCGCTGCGCTGATGGTTATCCTGGGCTTTTTACCGCAAACGGCCATGCTTGCTCAACGCGGACTTGGCGGAATTGGCGAGTGCTTTCGAATTATGAGTTTCTCGCGCGTGGTCAAGGCATTTGGCGTCTACCTTGTGGTCTACGCCATCGTCTATTCGATTTCGACTGTTTTGACCATGCCCTTTACTTTTCTGATGACGGCATCGATGAGCGCCAATCCCGCTTCGGCCGGACCTAATTCGCTGGCAACGCTGATTCAACTTTTTACCGGCCCGACGATGATGGGGATGTTGATTGTTACATATGTTGTACAACAAGCAATGTTCGTAGTCTTCGAAACGGGAGCGACGGTAATGTATCGCAGCTTTAGCCAGCATCCAGGTCGAAGGTAGCATTTTGAAATACTGGATCCTGAAATCGGAGCCGGAGGAGTACTCCATCCAGGACTTGCTGCGCGATGGCGAGGTGCGCTGGGATGGCATCCGCAACTACCAGGCGCGGAACTTTTTGCGCTCCATGCAACTCGGCGACATTGCCGTCTTCTATCATTCGGGAAAAGAGCGCGCTTGCGTTGGCGAGGCCGAAGTTGTCAGCCAGGCCTATCCTGATCCAGCAGACGAGAGCTGGTCGGCAGTTCAGCTGCGCGGTCTCGGACTGTATGCGAGCGCAGTGAAACTGGCAACGCTGAAGGCGCTGGAGCTATTCGGGGATTGCCTGCTGGTACGCCATTCGCGACTTTCTGTTTCTCCGCTCAGCGCAGCTCAGTATCGAAAACTGGCGCAACTGGCGGGGAGCCGCGTCAAGAGTCCTGGGCGTCGCTGAGGCGCTCGATTCCCGAACTCTGGCCCGTAGAATATATGATACCTGGATGCATCTTTTGATCGGACACCAGGGTTTTTACTAAAAAATTGAACCTTTTCTACCCGAACAGCAACGTTTTCGATCGTCCCTTATCCAAACCAGGCCGCTGCGGTGCGGCAGGATAAGCGCCCGGACATCCTGATCGCAGGCGCCCAGGATTCAGTCTCGGGCGCCATTCTGATTCCGGAGGGGGCGCAGGAGGTTCCGATGACTTTCCGATTGAGCCCCTTTTTCCTGGCAGTTCTGCTGTTGTTCGTCCATTGCGAGCAACTGGGCTTGACCAGCAGCGACGATGATTCCTCGACCAACCTCGCTCTGCTTCTGGCGGCGGCGGCGCTGACAGCGAATCCCTGCACCTCGTCCATATCCGCAGGCGCCGTGGGCGCCAATTCCAGTTTGTCTCTCGCCAGCGGCTGTGTCTCCGGCGTCAGCAGTTCCATGGATTCTTCTTTACCTTCCTGGATCCGGAACAATTTCAAATGTTCCGTTGGATACACAGTCTCTGGCTACTATTGCTTCAAGTCGCTCAATCTGGTGAACGCTCACAGCGCCTACTATCGCAGCGGCAGCTTGAATGAGGCTTTCAATACTGGCGGCGGGAAAAATCAGAATCCGAATACTATTTCCAGTCAGAATTTTGTCTATGCTATCCCTTCCAGTCCCACACGCAATACAGGGTCGCTCACCGGAACCCAGGGCGGTCTGGTTTCGATCGGCATTGGCGTCAACGGCCTGGCTGTCTTCAACAATGCCGCTGCACCGCCGGATACGCTTTCCGTTGAGGCTTTGACCTTTGACGATCAGGAGGGGCATCCAGAGAACACCGGAAGTTACCACCATCATTCGCAATTCATTAATGGCGATGGCGCCGGCGGCACGCCGGCCAGCGTGAATCTCACGACGCTTGGATCTGGCGCCAATTTGATTGGCATAGCCCTCGACGGCTACGCCATCTATGGACAGTACTGCCAGGGGCAGGGCGGCAATGCTACCGGGCTTGATGCCTATCACGGACACACCACGACAACTGCCGAGTTTACTACGCCAACCTACCACTACCACTACGGCGGAAATGGAACGGGCGGCGGCAACGATACAACAGCCGGCATTCCAACGTTGATGGGATCCTTTTTCTACGGCAATGTTGGAAAGGTTTCCAATTGAAACTACTACTGGTTCTGGCGGCGGCGATGGCCGCCTGCAGCCGTGGCGCGATCGTCGACGCCAGTGATCCCGCGCTGAGCGCCGCGGGCGGGAGATTGCTCTACCACGGCCGCGCCTTTAGCGGATTGTTGCGGTCAACGATTCCGGCCATGGAAGAGCTGCATTTTACCGCCTACCGCGATGGAATCCAGCACGGCATGTCGCGCAAGGAAAGCAGCGATGGCCGATTGCTGGCAGAGTATCCCTATCTGGCCGGAATGAAGCATGGCCTCCACCGCACGTGGGACCGGGAGGGACAATTGCGCACCTACGCCGAATTTCGCTATGGCAACTACTTCGGCGAGGTCTGGGCATGGTATGCGGACGGAGCGCCCTACGAATATCGCAGATATACCGAGCAAGGGCGCCTGCTGATGGTGCGGCGCTGGCGCAATACCGGGCAAGTCTACCTTAACCAGACATTTTCGCTCGATGGTACGGCGCTCGGAATGCCAGGCAGCAAGCTTTGCAATCCCACAGAAGCCGCAGCCAGCGCGGCGCAGGGCGCCAGGGAAGAGCGGCGTATCGCCGGACCTTGAGGACTGCCGGAATGACTCCCAGAATTGTTTGCTACTTGCTGGCAATCGCCCTGGCCGGTTTCGGATGCAAGAAAGGGCCAGCTTTCCATCCTGAGCTTGTCAATTATTCTGCGCCAGTAGCCGGCGTTCTTCCGTACTTCGATGGACGGCAAATGGATCCAGCCTGGCCAGAAAACTCGCAAAAGCCACAAGGATACCGGCGTATGGATCAAACCATGCTGCGCAGTGCGCAAGGACGCAAGGCAAGCGCTCTGGACTTTGTACAGGGGCGCATTTCGCTGGTTGCTTTCTTTTACGCAAGTTGTAGCGGCATTTGCCCCCAGCTGACCGCAAATATGAAGCGGCTTTCCGCAGAGATTCAAGATCAGAGCGACCTGCAATTTCTTTCAATCACCATCGATCCGACCCAGGACGATGAAGCCGCCCTGTTGCGTTTTCGCGCGCGCCATAAGATCGCGCAAAGCAATTGGCTCTTTCTTACCGGCGGCTCGCCAGAAATTGCCAGACTGGCGCGCGAGCAGTTCGCCGGCGAAATTGAGGCAAAATCCGGACGCGATGGGCTGATGGCCTTTGCGCACACCGAAAACATTTACCTGATCGATCGGGAAGGCTATCTGCGTGGAATCTACCGGGCTCGCGGCACGGGCGAATTTCCGCGCATCCAGCAGGAGCTGCTACAGTTGCGCAAGGCTCGTTAGTTGGCCGCCCGGCAGTTTCTGGAATAGAGCGTCGGCGCAGAAGAAGCTGCGCCGACGTCCTCGTCGTCAGGTCGTTCCAGAAGCGGGCGTAGCGCTCTGCGGATCGATTGTCTTGAGGTGGCGCAGGTCGTCCAGATTGAAGACCTTGATGTTGGTGGCATCGCCGCTGGGGGCCTTGCCGGTCACGTAGATCTTATTCTGGAAGAAGGTAACATCGGAGTTCATGCTGATTGGCTCCGAGCTGCGCGCCTCGAAGGTCAGGTCGTTCTTAAAGCGAGCGAGATAGAACTGGCCATTGTCTTCCTGTATCGCGTAGATTGCGTCGCGGAATTGCCAGATCGGCGTGCGCCAGAAAACAACCTGCTCGGTAGTCTTTTTCTCAGCCAGCGTTTCCGGATCGAGCAGCACCAGATGGTGATTGCCGTCCTCATGATTGGCGCCGTTGTAGCCAATGACCAGAACGCCCTGACCCTCGATCACAGTAAAGTTGCGACCACAAATGTTGGCATAGGGACCGCGAAATAGCGTATCGTCCCGCTCCGCGTCGATGGTCCAGAGTTCGTTGTTGTAGTGGCCGTTGTTCAGATAGCGCAAGACTCGTAGAAACAGGATCTTGGAGCCGACAACGTTGCCGGCGGCCTCTTCTGGCTTTTGCTCCTGGGCCGCTGGCTGCTGCTGCTGATTTGCGGCTACCTGTTCTTCCTTCTTTTGTTCGTCGGCGCTCGCCGGTTTGTTTTGATCTTGAGCCGCCGGCTGCTGCTGATTCTGGGCGACCTCTTGCTTCTGCTGCTGAATTTGCTGCTCTTCTTGCTTCAGCTGCTCTTGCTTCTGTTGAAGCTCTTCTTGCTTGTTGGTCAGTTCTTCCTGTTTTTGCTGCTCTTGCTTGATCTGGTCGGCGTTGCGTACCGGATCCTGGTTAAGCTGCTGGATGCGGCGACCGGTTTCCTGCTGCTGTTGCGTGACCTCGTTTTGAGCCTGCTGGTTTTGCTGTTGCTGCTGACGATTTTCTTCCGCCTTCTGTTCCAGCTTGCCTTGCTCGTCACGATTGCGATTGTCGATGACCTGATTGGCCTGGGTTTTCTCCTGCTCCGGAGCGTTGCCCGTCTCACGCTGGATTTCAGCGTTGTTCAAATCCTGTCCGCCGGGGCGTACGGCGCTCTGACGAAGCGGCAGAATGATCTGGCTGCGTCCGGCCCAGTTGCGATAGGAGCGATCAATCCCGGCCGAGGCTGGATCGAGCGACTCAATGACTGCCGCCGAATAGCGATCCTTCAATCGATCCATCTGTCCGCGCTGACGCGCATTATAGTAGAGAATGAAACGCGAAAGTACCTCGGCATCGGCCTGATTGTATTCGAATGCTTTCATTAAGTAGCCGGTTATGACGCGCTGGATGCGATTGATATGGCCGTAGGTCGCGTTTGGCTTGATGATGAATACGTCCGCGCCAAAACCCTGCTGATCGGCATTGTAGATGCGGCGTACTGTGATACCTGCTCGATCATCCTGTTGATTGGCGACGACGGTATCGGCCATCGTTTCGCCAGCGCGTAAGTCCTGGGCGCGCTGCTGATTGGTAAATGGCGTATTGTTACGATTGATGAAATTTACCGGAGCTACGCGAACCTCTTCTCGATCGATCTGCGGAGAGGAGGCGCCTGCTGGCGTGGAGTTGTTTGGCGTCTGTTGGGCCAGCAGGGCTCCGCCTGCGATGAGCGCCAGGATGAAGGAGAAGCTAAGGCGTTTGAAGGCGATGTGCATAAAGATTCCTCGACGCCGGGCCGGCCAGCGTAGGCTTTTCTAGATGATCGGAAGCCCGGGGGTCAATATCTATTTCCAGCGGCCGTTTTTCCGGCGGCCGGTTATGCGATATTTCGAGGACATGCAGCCTGGATTAAGTCCCCTGGAGTTTTGTTTGCCCCGTCGCCCTGCTCAGGCTTTGTGACCGCAGCGGTCCGCAACCATTGAAGACTTTGCTGTCAGCCTATGTCGACCGCTACGGCGGTCTTTTGGACGACATCCTTACGGGCAAGGTGCAGGAGCTGCCGGCGCCCGGACCGGGATTTGCCTTTTTTGCCGCCGCTCTCTATCATCGCGCAAAGTCTACAAACCGCAAACGTTCCGTGCTGGCGGTCGCGCCGGGCAATGCAGACGCCGAGGCTCTCGCGGCCGAGGCTGAGCTATTTTTGCCGGCGGATGATCTGCTCTATCTTCCCGGTTACGAAGGGATTCCCTATGAATTCTCGGGTCTGAGTTCCGATCTCGGTTTGCAGCGTATTCGCGCCCTGCTGCGCATTGCTGCCGGTCGTCCGGCGTTGGTTTTCGCGTCAACGGACGCTATCCTGCGAAAGGCGCCGCCGCCAGCGCGCTTGCTGGCCCAGCATCTGGACCTCGAGTTGCAGATGGAGCTGCCGCCCGATCGACTGGCGCGTCGCCTTGCGGCGCTTGGCTACCGCCGCGAAGAACGAGTCGAGGCGCCGGGCGAATTCTGTCTCAAGGGAAGCGTTCTGGATCTTTTCCCTGTCGACGCCGATCGTCCGTTACGACTGGAATATTTTGATGACCTGATTGAAACAATTCGCCGCTTCGATCCGATCACGCAGGCCGGCGCCGAAAAACTGGAAAGCGCCCAGGTCGCGCCGGCTGGAGAAATTGTGCTCAATGAAGCGGAGAGTGCGGCGTTGCGGACGTTGTTGCGTCAATCAGGCGAATTTCAGGGCCGTGAAGCGCCGCGCTGGGTGGAGGCTCAAGGAAGCGAGGAGGCAATCTCACAGTTGCACCACCCTGGAATTGAAGACCTCTATCCGCTGGTAATGGAATGCGCCAGCGTTTTGGAGTCTTTCACGGAGCGTCCGTTGATCATCCATTTCCCGGAGGACCGCGTCGCCGAATCAGCCGAGCGCATCTGGCGCGAATTCCAGAGTCTCTACGAGGAAACCAGGGAGCTGCGCTGCATTGCGCCGCCACAATCTCTGTTATTGCCTGCGAGCGATGCCCTGGCCGGCGCCTGCCGCGCGGCGGCGCTTTCGTCGGCCCCCGCGGCGAGCGATGCCAATGAAATTGAGCCGGGTTCGTTTGCGGCGGCGCCCTCCAGCGTCCATGGTCTCTCCAGCAGCGATGGCTTTCGCGGCCGAATCGGCCAGGTGCGCGGCGCGCTCAGCGAATTGGCGCGCGGCGGGGCACAGGTGCTGATTGCCTCGCCCTATGCCGCGCAAATGCGACGTATCGCCGGACTCTTTCGCGGCGAAGAGGGGCTGGACATTCATCTGGCAGAGAATCTGGCGCAGCTTGAACTGTCCGCTGGCGGCGGCGCAATCCAGGTGGTACGTTCTGCACAGCGTCAGGGATTTCAATGTCCCGCGATCAATCTCTATTTGTTCACGGACGCCGAGATCTTCGGACGCGCGCATCGCCGCCGTAGTCGCTTTCAGAAGCTCGGTTCCTCCCCCATTGATTCCTTTCTAGATCTGAAGGAAGGAGATTTTGTAGTACATATCACCCACGGCGTGGGTCGCTTTGTCGAACTGGAGAAGATGCGCGCCGCCGGTCGGGAAAGGGATTTCCTGGTGCTGGAGTACGCGGAGAAGGACCGGCTCTACGTGCCGCTGGATCAGATTTCAACCGTGCAGCGCTACATTGCGCCCACGGATAACCCGCGCCTCGACCATCTGGGCAAGGCCTCCTTTAAAAAAATACGAGAACGAGTAGAACAAAAAATTGAAGAGTTCGCTCAGGAATTGGTACGGCTCTACGCGGTGCGCATGGCGCGCAAGGGCTTCTCCTTTCCGGCGGATACAGCCTGGCAGGAGGAATTTGAAGCCGAATTTCCCTTCGAAGAAACCCCCGACCAAATGCAGGCCATCGAATCAGTTAAGCGTGACATGGAGGCTTCGCAGCCGATGGATCGTCTGGTCTGCGGCGATGTCGGCTATGGCAAGACCGAGGTTGCCATTCGCGCCGCTTTCAAGGCAGTTATGAGCGGTAAACAAGCGCTTGTGATCTGTCCAACAACAATTCTTGCTATGCAGCACCACCGCAATTTTCGCGAACGTTTCAAGAACTATCCGATCAGCATCGATTGGATTTCTCGTTTTCGCTCGCGCGGTGAAATCAATGAGGTTAAGCGCCGACTGGCGGCCGGCGAGCTCGATGTGGTAATCGGGACCCATGGATTGTTGAGCAGAGACATCCGTCCGCGCAATCTCGGACTCTTGATGATTGATGAAGAGCAGCGCTTTGGCGTGAGCCACAAAGAGTCCATCAAACGCCTGCGCAACCTGGTGGATGTCCTTGCGCTTTCGGCCACGCCGATTCCGCGAACGCTGCATATGTCGTTGGTGGGCATCCGCGATCTTTCGGTCATCGCGACCCCGCCGCAGGATCGGCTTCCGGTGCAGACCTTTGTGCTGGAAGAAAATGACCTGATTGTTCGCGAGGCCATTGCGCGCGAAATGGCCCGCGAGGGTCAGATTTTCTTTTTGCACAATCGCATCGATTCAATTCAGGCGGCCGCCGATCGTTTGCTGGAACTGGTCCCCGATGCGCGCGTTGCAGTCATGCACGGTCAGATGCTGGAAGAGGAGATTGAAGACATTCTCTTGCGCTTTGTGGAACGGCGCTTTGATGTGCTGGTAACGACTGCAATCATTGAAAATGGCATCGACATGCCTAACGTCAATACGCTGATCGTAGACCGCGCCGATACCTTTGGATTGTCGCAGCTATACCAGATTCGGGGTCGCGTCGGTCGGGCAGGGCGACAGGCCTACGCCTACTTTCTCTATCAAGCCGGCCGTGCGCTCACAGAGATGGCCCAGAAGCGCCTGAACACGCTGCTGGAGTATCAGGATCTTGGTTCTGGTTTCAAGGTAGCAATGCGCGATCTCGAAATTCGCGGGGCTGGCAATATCCTGGGCAAAGAGCAGAGCGGCAACATCATGGATGTGGGCTACGAACTCTACGTCAAATTGCTGGAAGACGCCGTCCACCGTCTGAAGGGCGAAGAGATCGAGGCTGAGGTGCGCACTTCAGTGAATCTGAACACGGATTTTTATCTACCGGCCGAATACATCCCGGACACGCGGCAGCGTATTGAATTTTACAAGCGATTTGAGGCCGCACGCGACGCCGACGAGGTTGCGGCGATTGATGCCGAGATGCAGGATCGCTTTGGGGCAGCGCCGCCGGCGGCGCAGGTCTTTGTAAAAGTAGAAGCGATCCGTACTCTTTCTTCCGCAATCGGTTTTGAGTCTGTCTACCAGACGGAGGATGGTCGCATACAGATGAAGGCCGGCGATCATTTCCGGATTAAGCCAGAGCAATTGATTCACAGTCTGGCGAGAACAGCCGGTATGTCGCTCAATCCGGCCCAACCTAATACGCTTTATTTTCAGCCGGCAGGCGAGATGCTCGATTCATTGCATAGCGCACTGCAATCTCTGCTGGCGCCGGTCAGCAATCCGCCGCCGCCTTCGACGGCTATTGCCCGCGAGTCGAAGCAAGCGACGCCGGCAAAGCGCCGCACAGGCGCCAGCGGCGCTCGGCGACCCTGAATTCGATTCAAACGATAAGGGTCAATTTTCCTGTTGCCGGGCGAGAGTGTGCGCCCACGTTGCCCGCGAAATTCTCGCCCTGTTTGCTGCGATCGACGTCCTGGCGTTTATCGTCAAGGCGGGCAGGACCTGACAGGTTTGGTTCCCTATGAAGTATTTGAAAATGGGCGGCGTTGCCGCGGCGGCCGTGCTGCTCCTGGCCGGGGCCTGTAAGAAGGGTCAACGCATCGAAGAGATTGGCGGCCACAATGTTACAACCGCGGAGTTCGAGGATCACTACTCGACGGCTATTGAGACAGCTACGCGCTTTGGCAATTCCGAGAAGGAAACGCTCTACAAATTGATCTGTAATCCCTCGCTGGCCCCCAATGAGTCTGCTGCGGATATGGCAATTTCATTGCAGCCGCGTTACGCCTACCAGCGCTACCGCGACATGCTTATGATCGAAAGCGTCGCGCGTGAAGAAGGCTTCCCCGATCGCCCTATTGTCCGTAAGATTCTGGAGAATTCTAATCGGCTGGCTCTGGTGCAACTCTACCTGCACGAAAAGGTCTGGGAAAAGATCAAGATTACTGAAGCAGAGAAGCAGCAAACCTGCGAAGACCTGCGCCGTCGCGAACCGCAACGGGTCGGTCCGCTTTCGTTGGACGATTGTTTGAAGGTGGCGGAAGGCTTTCTGATTCGTTCCCAGTTTGAGCGCATTCAACGAGAAGTGTACGAAGAAATCAAAGAGCGTGTGCGCGTAGAGAAGAATGAGGAATTCGATCGCGAAGCCTACTTCAATACTGGCGTTGAGCTCTATCAGCAAATCAAAGAAGGCGGCGGATGTCGCGATCAACCGCCGGGAGCGCCAGGCGCCGCGCCTTCAACACCGCCGGGCGGCCTGATTCCTGGGGCGCCAGGCGGGCCCCGTGTTGGTCCCTGATAGAATAGCTGGCGATTTGACGGAAAGGGCGCGCACCTATGCGCGTCCTTTTTTTATTCCGGTGCGCGCTCAGAGCTGCAGGTTTCGACAGTGAGTGCGTGTTCCGGAGAGTGCATCGCTCATTGCCGAAAAGCAATCGGCGTCGCCGAGCCGGCCCATTCGACGCAGGACGCGCGCTGCCAGTGAACGAAAATCATGCTGGCGAAATCCAGGCCGTCGAGCCAGCAATTGCAAGGCCTTCAACTCTTCGTATGCGGATTGAACGTTATCTTCTGAAAGATAGATATCGGCCAACTCGAGGCGGGCTTCCTGTTCGCTCTGGCGATCGGCGGCGGCAACCGCAAAGTGATCCACTGCGCGCTGGCGCAGAGCCGTGCTGTCGTCAGATGTTTGCGAAAGGTGCAGCAGCGCCAGGCCGGCATTGATATGATTGGCAGGCGCTCGCTCGGCGGGTGCGGCGGCAAGCAGTCGTTCGTAAACGCTGACAGCCTCCGCCGGAGCAGCACACGCCAGTGAATAGCGCGCCGGGCCTGAACAGGATTGGCTGTCGTGCGGGTCGGGCGGCGCGCCGCCAGCATATTCGGACAACGCCCGAACATAGAGAGCATCACCGCGCAACGCCTCGGCGATCTTCTGGCTGCGTTCGCCAGGGCCGTACTCCCGTTCCGCATCTTCCGGCAGATCGGCAACAATCTTGCGCCAGCTTCGCTCTTCCTGGAAGGCGACGTAGTCGCCCCACGCCAGCAGCGCTAATTCTGGCCGGCAAACGGCGCGGCCCAGGCGGCTGATTTGCTCGGCCAGCAGAATGCTGCCGCGTTGCTGCTGACCATGCACGTCGGGCGCAATCTCCTGCGCAAATTGAGCTGCATTTACTGTGTCGCGGAGGCTAGCGAGGGTCGCCGCTATGTTGTCTTGCCAGTACTGATCCGGCTGGGCAATGGCTGATTCCAGACCGCTGCCTGCTTCGGCGCCGCTAATTTTCCAGTGCTGCAGTCGCTCCAGCCAGTCCGGTCGGAAACGGTTCACATCGCCGCTAAAACGGCGGGGCAAATAGTCCTCGCAGGATCGCTCCATGATTCCAAGATCGATGTGCTCATCCTGCAAGCGCTGCTCAGCACGCTGGAAGTAGCTCCAGGCCGCCTCCGGTCGCTGTTCGCCCGGCGGCGGCAGATTCACAAACAGGGCGCTCAACCAGGCGAAAAACGCGTCACGGTTGCCAAAGACCAGCGCGCCCGCTCCAATCCAGAGTAAGGCCACCAGTCCTAGTGCTAGCTTGTGTCGGAGGATCTGCCGCCAGATCAAACGCAGCATGATAACTCTCTATGTCGGAGTCCGGACCCCTGAAAAAAAGCTCGCTTTGGCGGGCCCTTACGGTGACTGGAACCAGATGGCCACATCCAAAGCAAAAGCAGTCAAGCTGAAACACCGCAAGCGCGTCCAGCGCCTGAAGCAGTTGCGACGTGAGCTGCGCAATAAAAAAGCCGGCTAGGTCGGCCTTACTGCTGGGCTTGTGCCTGGCGTTGTCTGGCCCGGGCACAGCGCTCCTGGCACAGCGGCCTGAGACCTTTGATACAGCAGCCAACCCGCCGCCGCAGAATCTTGACGAACAGCTGCGCGCCGCCTACGCCGCAGAGGCTGTCGGCGAGTTGGAGACCGCAGCCGAACTCTACCGGAATTTCTTCGACCGTGGCGGCGGGGGCGGCTATGCTCATGCCAGCTACGCCCGACTTCTGATTCGGCAATCGCGCTTTGCGCAGGCAATGGATCACGCGGCCGCCGCTCTGGCTCAAACGCCCGAGGATGCTGACCACTACAGTCTTGCGGCGCAGGCCCTGCGACTCAACGGGCGTGTTACGGAAGCCGAACAGACTCTGCTGCTTGCCGCGACGCGTTTTCCCGATCAGGCCGAACCAGTGCTGGGAATGGCCGACTTTTATCAGGAAACCAATCGCAGTCTCCTGGCTTCCGCCTACTATGCTTACTTGCTCCGTCTTTCCGCGGATGCCGGCAGTCGCGGAGCAGAATACCGAAGCATCGCTTTGTGGCGCCTGGCGGAGAATGATCATAAGCGCGGACGGGCAGCGCTTGCGCGTTCCGCCCTCGCTGAATACGTTGCAAGCAATCCCGACCGTCTTTATGCGCGGTCCTGGTATGCAGATCAGTTTGCCTACCGCCAGGGGAGATTCTCAGAGGCCGCTCTTGAGATCGACCGGCTGCTGGAATTGCCGCCGGAGCGGTTGCGCGAGCAAAACGTCGATCTACGCTATCTGCGCTCGCTTCGGCTGCGCATGCACTATCTGGCCGATCGCAGCTCCTTTATGGAAGAGGTGCGAGAACTACGCAATGGCGGCCAGCTGAATGCACTGGAGCAGGGCTTGTTGCTGGAGCGTAGCGGACAGGATGAACAGGCTTTGCCGCTGCTGCTGGCTGTCGTGCGCCAGTATGAGCGCGAGTACGCTGCATGGGTAGGGATCTTGCGAATCATTGAGCGCAGCCGCCGACTGGATCTGGAATCCAGGCAATTGCTGCATCTGGCGTTGATTGAACTTCGTCTGGGTCGCAGCGAGCTGGCGTGGCCTCGTATCGATCGATTGTTTGCTATTCGGACGGTCGATGCCAATCAAGCGCCGCCGGCCGATGTCTTGCATCGCCTGCGTGCGATGGCCCTGGAGAATGACGGCCAGAACCTGCGCAGTGCGCTTGCCTGGCGCCGCAGCGCCGAACTTGCTGCCATGCGGCAGTCGATGCCGGACCAGATCAGCGCACTGCTGGCGCGCGCTGAGGCCTTGCGACGGGCCGGCTTTAGCTGGGCGACTTCGGCTTTGCAGGCCAGCGAGCAAGCAAGAAGCCTGACGCCGGACTCTGAATCGGCCGTCTTGCAAACAGCGTCGCTTTACTTCTGGAGCGCAAATGGCGACCCAGCTATACTGGAGCGCGGCCTTGCGCTGCTGGAGCAATCGCCTGCTGTCGTCGCCACCAAACAAGGCGCTCTGCTGCGAGCGCGACTGCTGTACGAGGCGGGTCGTACTGATGAGGCCCTGGCCGTTGCTCGCCAGGTCATTGCGGCAGCGCCCGAAATGAGCGACGCTCAGAATTTCGCCGGCTACCTGCTGGCCGAGGAGAATCTGGAACTCCCTGAAGCGCGCCGCTACCTGGAATTTGCGCTGCAAAATGAAGGCGACGATCCGCATATCCTGGACAGCCTTGGATGGCTGGAGTATCGCGAGGGACAGCTGCCGCGGGCGCGGCTGACGCTGGCGGCAGCTATTGCGGTGATGGAGCGACGCGGCGAAACCAGCGCCGAGGCCTTCTGGCACCTCGCAAAAGCAGAAGAAGGCCTTGGCCGCGGTGCAGCAGCAGAGGAGTGGAAGCGTCGGGCCAGGCTCTTGCTGGAGGGGACCAGCGGACCTTCGTTTCGAGTCGAACGCAGAGTGCGGCGCGAGCTTGGATTGTAAATTTTCTCGCCCGGGCTCGATGCATCGCGCGTCCAAAATTTTCAAGGGAGACCTATCTGTGATTCGCAAAGCAATGATCGCTGCGCTGCTCGCTACCGCCGGCTGGGGCTTTGGCTGTGAAAGCGCCGCGCCCATCGACGACCAGGGCGGAGGATCGCTCAGCGTGTCGGAAGAACTGGATCGAATTCGACAGAATTATACGCCGCCGCCTTGCCTCTATGCCACCTTTCGAATCAAGGCCCAGGCGCCTGGACAGAGCGCACAGTCGGCTCGCGGAGTGCTGCGCGCTGACAACCAGAACCATCGCATGCTGCTTATCCTGCGTGACCCCTATATCGGCATTACTTTGAGTCGTATCGTGGTGCGCGATACTGAAGTCTTCTATTCCAATCCACGCAGCGACCTGCAGACAGCGCCGCTGGAGGCCTTTCGCGTAAGCGGTATGGGCTACAATCAGGTGGCGTTGCCGTTTTCGGTCTTCCAGGATCTGCTCTTTGCGCGCTTGCCAGAGGAGGCCTTTGGACCGCGTCGCAGGGTTGCGCGCGACGCTGAAGGCGTGAGCATCGCCCTGCAGCGCAATGGCGACGATTTCAACTACCGATTTGTCGCTCAACGCTTGAGTCGAATCAACTATATCGCCGGAGGCGGCGGCGTAGAAGTCCAGGCTGCAATGAACGGTCGCTACCGGGATACGGCCTATCCAGCCTCGATCCGATTGGAGTCCGGTCCGCGCGGTTTGCCTCCGGAAGTTCTGGAAGTAAGTTTCGATTCGATCAATACGGCGGCGGAGTGCCGCGAATCGCAGTTCAGTCCGCGCTGATGCTCGATGTAGAGCGCAGGCGCAGGGCAAGGGCGCAAAGACTCCAGAATACTACGACATTCTCATCATCCAGCATATAGCACTGCGCCAGTCCGGCCAGAAATACGCCAAGCAACGCCGCCAGAAGCGGCGCTGCCCGGCGCCACTGTTCGACTACCAGGCCTGTCAGCGGTAGCTGTGCCGCGATGCTGGCGCACAAGAACAGAAAGGCGAGGCCGGCGGAAATTCCGCCCACTGCGCTGAAGTGCAACAAGTCATTGTGGGCATGCATCGCTGGCGAGTTTTGAAAGTAATAGAGCAATTGCGGATGAAGCAAGAGGTAGGCGTTTCGCCATCGCCAGGCAGTAGCTTCAAATTGGCCGGCGCCGACGCCCGTCCACGGATGGTCGAGAATAGCTTGGCCAGCGCCGCGCCAGATAATCGGCCGATAGAAGTCAGTATGGCGGAGCGAAATCGAGTGCGCAAATTCACCGCCCTCTAGCCACAGCCACGTTGCGCACCCCAGGGAAGCGACGACAATTCCGACTGCAAGGGTATTGCGCCAGTAACCTGGCAGCCGCAAGGACAAGTTGCGCCAAATAGCGATAAACAAAGCGCAAGCGAGCAGGGCAATAGCGCTCATCGTTCCAATCAGCGCGCTGCGCGTTCCGTTTGCAGCTAGAGCGAGGAGCAGCAAAAGCAGCAGCGTCGTGCAGAACAGGCGGGCTGCAGTGCGGCGCAGCAGCCAGACTCCGGCGCCGCCCATCGCCAGAATGGGCCACGCCAGCATGGCCAGACCGGCAAAGGTCAGTCTGGTATTCATCAAGCCAATGGTCCGATACACAGTCAGCGGGCCAAGGGTCAACAGCGGGTGTTGTGGTCGATTGTGTGCGCTCGGGCTGAAGCCGTGGCCGGTGGCCAGACGCGCCAGCCGATACTCGCTAAAGAGGCCAGCAAATCCGCTGAGCGCCGTCAACGCGGCAAAGACCAGTGCGCCCCACATCAACCATCGTCTTTGCACCGGATCACTGGCGTGTCGATAGACCAATAAGCCAAAAAGATAGAGCGGAATGTCCGTCCACTCCTGGCGCCAGGCATGACGCAGGACCTCCGGCAGCGCTTCCTGACGCAGGCCGGCAAACAGCGCGCTGAAAATCAGAAATAAATAAAGTGCGGCGCCGAAACATAGCGGAATTGCCTCGCTGAACCAAAGCCGATAAGCCGGCGCTCTGGTATTCTTCGTTTGCCGGTCGGCAACGGCAACGGTCCCCGGCGCCTGTCGACGAAGCGCCATTGCTGCACCGCCCAGCAGTAACGCCAGCCACAGAAAAATCTGCGTAAAACTGATGGAGACGGCCATGCAGCAAATGGCCGCCGTCGCTGCCACAGCGCTGGCCTCGTCCAGACGCCGATTCACGGGAGCGCGCCGGAGGGTTCCAGACGGAGCGGTGCAAGGTCGCGGGCCGCCTGCTGCAACAAACGTTCATCGCAAGCGGCCAGAGCTTCGTTCATCCGTGGTTCATATGTGGTTGCATAGCTTCCGGCCCAGAGCGTTCGCTCATATGGTTCAACTGCTTGCCCTTCTTCCCACTCCTCCCTGAAAAGCAGGCCGCCTTCGGCGCTGTAGAGCTGAATCACCAGGCGACTCTTGACGCTGGCGGGAAAGAAAAAGAACTTGGAGACGCTGTGATCAAAGAAGGCATTCGCAAAGTAGCGCACCTGCAGGCGGGTCGAAGTGCGCAGCATCAAGTCTTCTTCCTCCGGCGTTTGGACCAGCGGCAGCGCTGAGGGATTCAGAAAGTACCGGGCGCGGACTGGAAAGCGACCATCGATGTAGAGCGAGTGGCTTTTGATCTCAGCATCGGGGATCCATTGCAATCCCAGCGTCCTGCCCAGCATTGCCGCCAGATCATTCTGCAAGACAGTTGCTTGCTCCAGATTGCGTCGCGCCGTCCAGAAGCGGCCCTGGCTGTTGGCGCCTGCTGCACTGCGTACTGCGAAGCTGAAGAGCGCAGCACGACTGTCGCTGACGATACGAATGCTGCGATTCTCGCGAAGCGGCGGCTGGTAGATGGGGTCCTCAGTGCTGCAATGCAAGACGAAAGCTAAGGGCGCCGTCGCAAGCAGTGCAATCCTGATAAATGTGCAAATATATTTGAGCAAGTGTGGTTTCATGCTGGATGAGCGTACGCTATTGATCGAGCGTAAAGGCAATCACCGTGTCCCAGACAATATCGCGCGCCTGTCCATCGACGATGTAGGGGCGGCTTTTTACACGCGTTTTATTGAGCAATACATTGCGCACGGAGGCTGCAAAATCGGCCTGAAAGGGACGGTGGGCGTCGCCATCGCTGCTGATACGGCGGATCTTAACGTCCCGAATGCGACCGCTGCCGTCAATATAGAGGCGAACAGCCACAGTCACGCGGCCAAGATTGGCGAGTCGTGCGGCCCGGGGATAGTCATTGGCATCGCGATTGACATCGAGCAAGGCTACGTAGCGCTGATTGACATCAAGCGCCGGATCGACCGCGTTATTCCAGTTCACCTCCGTTTGCGTCTGATCTACTTCCTGAATACGATCAGATAGCTCCTGCGAGTCTGCCGGACGCACTTCTTCCGGGGGCCGAAATTCAACGTAGGACATATCCACGCTGAGTTGCAATGCTTCCGGATGAATCGCGCCGCGAGGCCAGAGCCAGACGCCGACCTGATAAAACAAGGTCAGCAACAGTTGCAAAGCAATTCCAATCGCTGACCATTCGCGCAGCGTCCAGTGCCGCGTGCGCGCCGCGATCCAGTTCAGCCGTCGCGCCATCTCGCGCCGGACCGGCGTCAGGCGCTGAAGAAAGGCTGTCAGGAATGCCTTCAGCGACCTTCCTCCGGACGCGTTGTAATTACCAGGTTTTTGACGCCTGCTTCACGCAACGCTTGTATGACGGCGTTCATGTGCTGGTAGGGAAGGCCGCGCTCAATAGTCAAATAGACGCGCACGGCCGCCGGCGCGAGGGCCGCTCGTTCCTGAACCATTGCGGGAAGATCATCGAGCGGCGTCGCTTGATTGAAGAAGTAGGCCTTCCCTTGTTGGGCCATCTCGCGGTCAACATAGATGACGAGCGGATAAGGCGATGACATGTTGGCGGCATCATCAAGACGGGGGCTATCGACCTCGCGCGGCTTCTGGTCAGTGACCAGCGTGGTAGCCATGTAAAAGATCATCAACAGGAAGGCGATGTCGCCCATGGCGCTCAGCGGAATGCCCTCCGCGCGCCGGCGTTTGCGTTGAATCATCAGCGTCCCTCCATGGCGATGGAAAGCCGCTGCACCTGACATTGCTGCAGCAAATGGATCAGGCGCGGTACAACCTCCACCGGGGCCTGCGCCGAAACACTGATGATTGCTGCGATGTCCTTATTGTGCGAGCGTTGGTCGCGCACTTCGCGCTCCAGCTGCGACCATTCAACGCGCTCCCCCTCGCGAATCAATTGGCCGGCGCCATTGATCGTAATTCGGAAGATATCCTTTTTCAGGATTTCCATTGGCGGCGCATCTTTGATAGGCAATGGCAGCATCACGCCGCGGAATTCCAGCAGCGAACTTGCCGCCAGGTAGAAGACGATCAGGAGGAAGGCAATATCGGCAGTGCTTGCCAGCGGAATTTCCTCCAGATATCGGCGTTTGCTTTTCAGTCGCACTGCGGTCGCTCCCGACTACTCGACGCGAGCAAGGACCAATTGCGAGCAGCGCTCCACCTCGTTCGTAAAGGTGTCGATCTTGAAGATGAACAAGTTGTAGATCAGGTAGGTGGGGATGGCGATCATCAGCCCGGCTACCGTTGTAATCAAAGCTTCCTCCACGCCGCCAGCAAGATCTTGCGCTGTGGGCGCCGCCTGCAGAACAAATTGGAGGAAGCTGTGACGCATACCCACGACCGTGCCCAGAAACCCAAGCAGCGGCGCAAGATTGCCCAGATTGGCCAGTAAATTGAGGCCGCGTTCGAGATTGCCAATCTCGACCTGAGCTACGCCGCTCAATTCGCGTTCCATCCGCGCGGCGCCGCGCTCGCTGTAGCTCAATCCGGATCGCAGGATCCGTGCAATCAAACGGTCGTCCGCGGCAATAAGCTGTTCGACTCCTTTGATGCCATCTTTGCGCAGAGCATCTTGCACTTTCTCATGGTAGAATGAGGCGTCAAGTTTGCGGCGCCGAAAGAAAAAGTAGCGTTCTAGAGAGAATCCGGCAATTAGAGTGGAGATCAAGGCCAGAGGGACCATCGTCCAGCCGCCTTTGACTATTACCTGCCAGATGGTCTCCTCGTTGTGCGTTTCCGGCGCTGCGGCTGGCGCGGAAAGCGGCGCTGACGGCGACGGCGTTGCGTCTGGCGGCGGCGTCGACTGCGCGCCGGCCACGTAAAAGGCGATCAACAACGTGAGCAGCGCGATCAAATAGATGGCGGGGCGGCGTAAGGCCATGTCTTTGCTCCTTGGCGAGAAATTAGTGCATCGACTAATTCCTGAAGTACAGACGCGACGGCTGAGCTTCGCTGTAAATCACTTTCCCGACATTCTTGATTGATCTGGCGTTGGCGGCGCAAACAGCTGGCGTCTGGCGGAAGCGAAGGTTCAATGCAGGTCAATGGAGAGGAACGCGATCTTGCCCAGCTGGGCGCCGTCAATTTGCTCGATCTTGTCCGGGCATTGGGCATCGACCCGCGCCTGATCGCCGCACAGCTGAATGGCGCCATTATCCCGCGCGGCGCATGGGCTGATACCGCATTGCAAAATGACGATTGCGTCGAGTTGATTCGTTTTGTTGGCGGCGGTTAGGTTTTGTGGGACGGCTGCTCTTTCGCTCCGGAATCTATCCGCTGCTGGACTATGACCTCTGCCAGCGCATGAGTCTGCGCTGCGAGGAAGTGCTGCAGTACTGGCAAAGGCTGGGACTCAGTCACTATCAATTGCGCGCCAAATCACTTTCGTCAGACGCCTACCTGGACCTTGCCCGCCGCTGTCGACAGTCTGCGCCGGCGTTGGTTATGCTGGCCAATGATTACGCGGCGCTTGCTCTGGATCAGCCGCTACTATTTGGCGGCGTGCACCTGGGCCAGGAGGACTGGCAGCAACTATCCGCCGACTTGCGCCGGCGCTTGCTCCACCCGCCTTGCGGCTTTTTGAGCGGGCTTTCTTGCCACAATTTTCGGCAACTGCAGGAGGCGCTGGCCTATGAGCGTTGGAGCTATCTGGCGCTGGGGCCATGCTTTTCGCTTTCGGGCAAGCCCGGCGCTACGACTCCGCTGCTGGGCCAGCCGGGCCTCAGCGCGGCTCTGTCGGGGCTGCGTGCGGTCCGGCCCCCGCGTCGGCATCCTCTGCCAGCCATCGTGTTTATTGGAGGAATTGACGCCAAACGGCTGTCTGCGCTCTTGCCTGAATTCAAGCGGGGCGGCTTCAGTCCTATTCTGGCCATGATTGCGGCAGCACTGCCTGGCGGTGATCTACCCCTGATGCGCCGGATGCTGGCTGCCTACATTGATTGACGCGGTGCGCGGGACATAATATCCTGAGCCCCGTGGCAACCGAGGGAAGCGTCTTGTCGATTGAGTCGGCCAAAGAGGACCGGGATTATCTCCTGGAATACAAGTCCATTGACCTCACCTCGCTGCGGCGCGAGGACCTGCTGGACGCGCCCATCGATAATGTCAGTCGCGACGAGGCCATTGGCGCTGCGCTGGATATGATCGAAAAGCGGAGCGGGCCGCACCATATCCTTTTCCTGGATCCGATCAAGCTGATGCGTCTGCGCTCCAGTCGCAAACTGAGCTTCATCTTCGATCAAGCGCGATTGATATTACCCGATGGCGCCGGTTTGCTCTGGGCGGCGCGAAAGCTGGGGCATCCGCTCAAAGAGCGCATACCTATGATTGCTTTCCTGATGGATCTGGTACGACTGGCGGCAAAAAACAATCTGACGATCTACCTGCTTGGATCACGGATGGAGAACCTCGAACGAGTCTTCTTCAACCTGACCAGAAGCTTTCCCGGAGTGCGCATCATTGGCCGGCAGGAGGGCTACTTTACTCGCGAGCGCGAGATGCTGATCAAGGAATCGCTGCGCAAATCAGCGCCAGACATTATCCTGATTGGCATGGGCTTCCCCTTTCAAGAGATGTGGATTCGGGATAACTGGCAGTATCTTTCTCATGGCGTTGTTGTGGGAGTGGATGGCGCCTTCGATGTGTTGGCTGGCAAAGAGCGCAAAGCGCCGGACTACTTTCAATTGCGCGGAATCGCCTGGCTGTGGCGAACTATTTCACGTCCCTGGCTTCTGGATCGCGTTTTTGCTACGGTCTATTTCTACATGGCGACGATCTGGCGTTCGCTGCGCCGCCGAAAGTAGTCAAAGTTCTTCAGCAAGAATTCAGCGTCGTTTCCGCCGAATGCGCCTTATAGGGAGTCCTTGAGCGAGGACAGCATTGGCGGCAGCCAATCGTCAATCAATGGTTCCCGAAATTGCAGCCCCTGGGCATCGCGACTGTACTTGAAGGCCAGCGCCAGATTGTTTCGGGCAATTTCGTTGTCTTCATTCACTGAATGGGAAACATCGACGGCCCTTGTGTAGTAGAGCAGGGCATTCTGCTCCAGTCGCCTGAGGTCCTGCTGCGCGCCGCCGCGCCTATATAGTTCAACATATTCCTTTTCATAAATGGCGCCAATGTTGTTGTAGACTGAGGCCATGCTGCGGAAGAGTCCCAGTTGCTGGTGGTTGGCTGGATCCGGCTCGGAGATGCCTGCCAGTTCGCGCTCCAGATCGTTCTTCAGCTTCAGGTAGGCGCCCAGCGAAGCGCGCGACTGGTCAGTATAGAAGTAGGCGTTGGCGCGCGCCAATGCAAGCGCCGCGTCCTGGTTGCCATACTGCGGATCGATCCCATCCCAATCCTGCAAGGCGCCCTCAAAATCGGAACTCATATAGTCGATCCAACCCATCCAGTAGCCGAGATTGGCCAGCGCCGCAGAATCGCGCAGGTGCTGGCGCATCGCTTCCTCCAGGTACTGGCGTGCACGCAGCAACTGCTCGCGGCGCATCTGCATTTCCGGTGTATCCGGCTCATCGTGCGCTCGATCCGGATACATGCGCGAGTCGGGAAACCCAATGGTATCGCCGCCGGGAAAACCGGCGTAGCGCAAGAAGATAAGGCTGCCCAGATTGTAGTAGATCTTGCCCAGGTCCCCGGCCAGCAGAGTTTCATCTTCTGGCCTGGCGCCCGCTGAACGAGCCCAGTCGCGCTGAATTTCCAGCGCCTTCAAGAAATACTGACTGGCGCGATCGAAGTCGCGGACGCTGCGGTAGTACTCGCCCATCGCATTGACGGCCAGGAAGTTTCGGGGATCGAAATTGTGGGCATTCTGAAACTGGCGCAGCGCTTGCAGGGCTTCGCGCTCCTTGAGTAAAAAGCGACCGCGCTGGTAAAAGCCTTCTCCGTAGCGAGCGCCGATGACCTCTTCGCCGTCGCGATTCTCCTCTTTGTCAAATACGAGCTGCAATAGATGCTGGGCGTTGTCGTGGATATCGAGCCCGCTGAGTGCGTCCACCGGGTCGACCTGGTAGCGGATGCGGACCTGATCGGGATCAAGATCAATATAGAAACCGGCCAACTTTGCAGTCAGATAAAGCGGCAATTCCTCTTCCAGTCCAAGCGCTCGGATTTCGCGGTGCTTGGCCAGCACGAAGCGCGGGTCTTGATTGCTTCGCCATATTTGTATATAGGTATTCAGCAATCCAGCGTGGCCTCGCACATCCTTGGGGAAGCGGGAGATGATGTTGTTGTACTCGCGAGCTGCGGCGGCATAGTCGCCCCGGGCGTAGTAAATGTCGCCAATGCCGGCCATCGCGTCCGCGTCATCCGGACGGTTCATCAGGGTCAGGATCAAACGGTAGTAGTCGATGGCCAGTTCGTCATTCTTGTATTTGCGCCCAAGTTCGCTGTCCGTGAAATTCCGCGCTGTATTGGAATGAAAGCGCGCCAGGCGCACCAGCGTCATCTTGTTCATTTCCTGGTCGCGCAGCCGGTCCACAATGTAGGCGCCGGGGATGCTCACCCGGCGTTGAATATTGTCGCGATCAGTCAACAGCGCGCGATCGCCTGCAGCATAATCCGCAGCGGAGGGCCAGCGGCTGCCGCTGGCCGGTCGAATCAGGGGCGCCCGTCGCTCCGGCCAGTTCCAGGCGCTTTCGGCGCGATCCTGTCCATAGTCTGGATCGACGGCGCCAAAGAGCTTCACAAAAGCATCGTCAAAAAATCCGGCCTTCATTGCAGCCATGCCATACAATCCCTGCCACTCCGGGTCGTGTTTACCGCCGGCAGCGGCCAGGGCTTCCTGGTATAGCTTTTCAGCGCGCTCGCGGTGCGCCAGGCGTTCGGCGTCGCTCAATGTTCGTTGGGCAGCGATCCATTCCTCAAGACCCGCTTCATAGCGCCCTTGAATACTGTAATAGCGAAAGAAAGTAATAACGCCAATGGTCAGTGCGCTGAGGGCGATCCCCGCGGCGGCAGCAATAAGAATCAGTCGATTGCGCGTACGGCGTCGGGCCAGAGATTCCGGACTCAGCTCATCGGTGTAGATGATCTGAACGCCTTCTTTGGTAACCTGCGATGGCGCTGTATCCGGACGATAGCCAAGGCGCGCTTCGAGGAAGTCGGCAATCTGCTCCGACTCCGCCTGGTCGATGATCATGTTGATCAGCAGCCGCTGGTCAGGCTGACTGATCTTTTCGTTCACGATGGCGTCGATGACCGTCTTTTTGACGCCGGGCGGATAATCGGTTAGCGCAGAACGGATGCGCGCCAGATCTTCATCTGTAAATTCATCGCCAATGCCGCTGTCCAGTTGCGCCTGCTGGTGCATGGCGGCCAGATCGCCGGCGTCTACGCTGAGATCGGATTCCAGTCCGCTGTCCAGGGCGGCGCCGCTATCCAGCGCTTCGCCGCCAAGGCCGCCGCCGAAATCATCGCTGAACTCGCCGGCAGCGCTCGATCCTCCGCTGAGGTCATCAAATCCAAAGTCCGCGGCGTCATCGCCGCCGCCGCCCAGTTCCAGATCGCCTTCGCTGCCGCCGGCGACCGGAGTTTCCGTCGGCGCGCCAAAGTCAAAATCCGAACCAACGGCGGCGCCGCTGACCTCGGTCGATGGCAAGTCTGGCGCTCCAAAATCAAAATCATCGGCGCCGCCAGCGGTCGGGACTTTTTCGTCCGAAAGCGGCGCATCGAAGGATAAATCCTCACCGGGGGCATCGAGCGCAGTCGCACCGCCGCCCAGCTGATCGAGATCATCGAGGCCAAAATCATCGCCTCCGCCCGAAGCCGAGCCCGTTGGAATGCCAGGATCCCCTCCGTCTTCCAGAGCAAAGGCGTCAACATCGGGCGTAGCTGCCGTCGCTGTTGGCGCCGCGCTGTCCAGCGCGCCAAAATCAAAATCAGCGGCGTCGCTTGCTGGCGCGCCAGCATCCAGATCCGAAGCGCCGCCAAAGTCTGAGGTCAATCCCAGATCACTGCCAAAATCTGCAGCCTGGCCGCCATTGCCTTCCGGCTCAAACCGAAAGTCTGCATCGACATCGGTGGCGGTATCGAGCGGCGCTTCAAGGTCTCCTGCCTCGAAGCCGCCTCCCAATCCCGCATCCGCAGCGGAGGAAGTATCAAATCCAAAATCTTGTGCGCCCAGGTCAGGGCTGCTTTCTGCGCCATCGAAGCTGGATTCGCTGGCGGGAGGCAGCAAGGGTTCGTCTGCCGCTGCATGTTCCAGGGCGGTATCGGCGTAGCCCAGGTCGAAATCGGCATCGCCCGGAGCGCTGTCGGCGGGGGAAGGGCTGTCGCCGGGTTGATCGGCATAGAGCGACTCCAGGCCGCTGAGGTCTGGCCCGCCGCCTGTCATGGTCTGGCCGGGGTCCGCCGCCTCTTGTGGCGGACTGAAATCGCGCACATCCTCGCGATACTGTCGCAGCATGGGCGAGAAGGATTCTTCCTGGTTCTCTTCGGAAAGCGGGGTCAGCAACTCCTGGATTTGCTGTTTTTCCTCGGCGCTATACTGCGTTTGATCAGCCATACGAGTTTTGGCTCAAGCGATCCTCAATAGAGTATCGACACTTATTGAAGATAGGCCCGGCGGCGTACAGCCATTTCAGGCCGCCTGGCCACTTTTCGCAATCGGCTATGACTTACAGATTTCGCCTCTTTTCTGCGCTTTTCCTGGCAATGTTGATCTGCTCGCTGGCGCCGTGGCCCGGCGGACTGCGCGCCGAAGGCTGGGAGGGAGGCTACAATTCCAGCGATTCGGGCCTGGAGGACATCGCACAGGATGGCCGCGGCGGTCTGGTCCACACCCTGCATCAATTGCAGACCCTGCGACGCGCTGTGGCGCCGCGCTATGTGCGCATCATCGACACCAACTACGCTGCAGCGACCGGCCACTATTTGCTGCGGGGTATTCTGTTTACCTACTACGGCTATCGAGCTCGGGATGTGCTGATTGCCGGCGACTTTAACAACTGGCAGCGACTGCCGATGCATCGCAATCGCAACGGAGTCTACTATCTGGTGCTGCCGGTTCGCGAGGTGGAGCTTGGCCAGCAGGTTCAGAGGTATCGTTACAAGTTTCTGGTCGATAACATCTGGACCGCCGATCCCACACACCGTAACAATGAAGATGATGGTCTCGGCGGATATCGATCCGTCTTCTATCTGGGCCAGACCGATGTAAACCGACAGGCCACAGTGCGCGTTCTGCGCGAGGAGCGCCCGGGCGATGAGCGACTTGTCGAGTTCGCGATCTATCAGCCGGCGGCGCGAAATATCTCGCTGGTCGGCGATTTCAACAACTGGAACCCTGAAAACGATATCCTGGAAAAAGGTTCGGATGGCATCTTCCGGCTGCGACTTCGCTTGCGGCCGGGCGCCTACCTTTACAAGTTCGTAGCGGACGGGCGATGGATTCTCGATACCTACAACGAAGAGACTCGCTACCAGCAAGATATTCGCGAGCTGGCTTCCTATCTCGAGCTGCGCTGATCGTACTGGCCATTGCGGCTATTGCTGTTGCCGCAGAGCCTGGCGGCCAGCAAGCGCCAGGCATTCAGGCGCCGCCGCAAGCTCTGCGCCATCCGCTTAGCGGACGCGTCTATGTCTCGGGAAGCTTTGGCGAATACCGAAAACTTGGGCGTTACCACCAGGGACTCGACTACAAGACCTTTGGTCGCATCGGGCTGCCTGTGCACGCACCGGCCAGCGGTCGGGTTGAACGGATCTCCATGTCCGAACGCGGCTATGGCAACGCCATCTTCTTTGCTGCGGACAACGGCTTGCATTTCACCTTTGGACATCTCCAGGATTATCGCTGCGATGTTGCCAGCGATCTCGACTATTTTCGCCAGGCGCTGGAGCTGCTGGGTCGTCGCCGGTATTTTGAGAGCGTGATCAGTATTCCCACGGGCGGCGCCTTTCGCTACCAGCAGGGGGATTGCCTGGCGCGAACCGGCGAGAGCGGCAGCGGGCCGCCGCATTTGCATTTTGAAATTTGGCGAGATGGGCAGTACGTTGATCCTTTGACCATTCCAGGCATCGAAATCGAAGATCACGAAGCGCCAACGCTGGCTACGCTTTATATTCAGCGCAGCGACGGTTCGACCATCAGCGTGCCTTTGCTTCCCATGGATAGTGGAACGCCTGTGCGCCAGCGCTTTCGCCTGGATGCCGATTTACCGCCGCTGCCGGCCGACGAGCCGTTGCGGCTGTTTGTTGGCGGCTTCGATCGCATGGCCTCGCGCAATCGCAATGGAGTTTACTCAGTACGCTTGAGCGACAATGAGAGGCAACTTTACTTTCGAAGCCTGGATCGTTTGCTTCCTCAGGATCTGGGGCGCTCCGGCGAATTCTACGACGTCGCGCGCACCAATGTTGGCAAGGAATACGTTTACAATCTGGCAATGCCTGGCGCTGTAGCGCTGCGCATACCTGCCGAGGGTCAGCGCCGCTTGCATATCGAATTGGCCGACGAGGCAGGCAACATCGGCGAATTGAATTTTGAATTGAAGGCGGCTGGAGCAATTCCGGCGGGCTCAAGCCAGGGGGAGGATGTGCACTGGACGCCCCTTCCTGCAGGTCGGGCAGCTGGCCTGCAAGCGTCAAGCGGGGGCGCCCGTTTGAATGTCAGCAGTGCGCCCGGATCGCTGTTCTTGCCAGGGGAAGGCCTGCTGATGCCGGTGGAGCAACTTCCGGAAGCGGCGAAAGCGGCCTTGCACAATGGCGCACTTGCTCTTGCCGGTCCGATCTTCGAATTTCGGGCCCGGGATCTTTATCTACGCACTCAGTTGAACGGCCTGGCCAGCTTCCCGGCGCCGCCGGGCGGCCGCGGCGCGATCTATCTCTACAGCGAAGCGATTGGCCGCTGGTCGCCGCTGGCAGCGGTAGCACATTGCGGGGCGCAATGCAACTACCGCTTTGATCTGCCGCGAACCGGCTGGATCGCCCAGCTTGAGGATCATTCTCCGCCGCGCCTGCTTCCGGCCTGGTTGTGGCAGGCCCCGGGTGAATTGGATGAACCCGGCGTTCTGGTGCGTGAGTACACTCCGCTGGAGGAGGGCGCCGGTTTTGATCCGCGTGCGACTCTGGCGCTGCTTGATGGCCGCCAGCTGAGCGCCGAATGGATTGCCGATCGGGGAGCGCTGGTGTTGCGTATTCCTCGGGCCATGATTCCGGCGCGCGGGGCCATTCTTTCGCTCCAGGCGGTTGATCTGGCCGGCAATCGCGGAGACTGGCGCCTTGAATTCCTGGAGCCGGCGGCTGAAAACAATTGACCGCTCCGGGCCAGGCCTTACGTCAATTTAAGGTTCGATTTGTGTTCGCCATAAAGCTACATTGGCGCGTCGCGGTATCGACGGCAGCCCTGGCCGCGGCCCTGGCTATGCCAGCTGTTTGCTGCCAGTCGCCGCTTCAGGCTCTGTTATCCTCTGGCCTGCGCGGCAATGCGGATTCCGCAGCACTGCAAGCAGTGCCGCCCTGTCATCGGCAGGCCCCGCTCGGTTCGCACCGCGGCTGGGCACAAGAGCTGCCGCATTGCAATGGACTTTGTTGCCGTACGGTTTGGCTGTTGGAGTCCGCAAAAGGCCCGGCGAATGCGCTGACCATTCAGGTCAGTGAGGCGCAGGTCGCATTGGCCCAGTTGCCCAACCAGATGGGTTGGATCGGATCACGCCTTTTAGCTGGCAGCCCTGCGCCGCCCCCCAATCGACTTTTTCTCAAAAACCTGCGTCTACTGGTCTAGAATCTCCTGCGCTTCTGCGCCTGCCGCCGCGCTCCTCCGTTCCGTGGAGCATGGCCTGCGCAGCCGTATGACTACGGCTCGCCGGAGATTTAAATGTTCAAGACCAAAGTTATTCTATCGATTCTGGTGGGCCTTCTTGCGCTCATTTTGCCGCAAACGCTACTGGCCCAGGGCGGCGGAGTGCTGGAGATGCAACTGCAGCGCGCCCTGCAGCAGCATCCGCGCATTGTGCGCCAGCGTCTGCAGGCCCGGTCTGCCCAAGAAGGCGCAGCACTTGCGGCGCGACTGTATCCAGATCCGCGTTTGATGCTGGAGCGCAAGCGTTCCAGCTCCCGTGAGACAACTTACTACCCATCCGCGGATTATATGGAAGGTTCGATGCGCAGCAATGAGCTGCGCATCGAACAGGAGATTCCCTTTCCGGGGAAGCTGAGTCTGGATGCTCGCCGCCGCGCCCTGGATGCGGAGCGCGAAACTCTGCGTCTTAGCCTGGAGCAAAACAACCTGGTAGGCGAGTTGCTGCGCACCCTGGTCGACTACCAGCGGACCGAAGATGGAATGCGCCTGGCGCGGGCCTTCGTCGATCGCGGCGGGCTGCTGGCGGCATCGGCGCGGGCGCGATATGCCGGCGGCCAGGGCTTGCTGGCGGACGCCGCTTCAGCCCAGGTTCGCGCCGATTCCTACCGCCAGCGATTGACGGCCATTGAGCTGGAACACGCCGTTCACCAGGAGCAGTTGCGCTACTTGCTGGCTGCGCCGACGCCCGCACAGACTGTGGAACACGACCATGATCTTGATGTCGCCGGGTTGCTTGCGGCCAATCAATTGCCGGGTTTGCTTGCGCAAGTCGAAGAGCGCTTGCCGACCGACGCGGCAGCGCTGCGCCAACGCAGCATTGAAGCGGCTATCGTACGCGTAGATCATGTGGAAGGCGGAGTGCGAAGATCTCGAGCCTGGCTGGACTATCTTCCCGATTTTGCGGTCTTTGCTGGCTACGAACGAATCAGGAGACAGAGTGATTGGCTGTCGCTACGGCGCGGTACGGAACAGGAATATTCCGTGGGTGTTACCATTCGTGTACCTCTGTGGAGCGCATTGTCGAACCACAATCAAATTCTTTCGGCCAGTGCGGCTGAGCAAGCCGCCAGCAGCGGCGCGGAAGACGCAGAACTGCGTGTGATCAGCGCCTATCGTGCCTTGCAGGCCGAGCGCCGCTCCTTGCGCGAGCAGGCAACGATCTATCGCAGCGAACTTCTGCCCCGGGCGCGGGCGGCGCGCGATTCAGCGATGCTGGCCTATGAGGCAGGGCGCATGGAATTTGTAAGCGTCCTGGCCTTATGGGAAGAGCTGTTTCGATTTGAACTCGAAGCGATTGAGCTTCGGGCGCGGGAACAGAGCGCTGTTATAGCCATGGCCGGGCTGGCGGACGTCTTGATTCCTGAAAACTGGCTTCGCGAGGGGCGGGAGAACGAACCATGAATCTACATCTAAGCAACATTCGGCGCAACGGCGGCAAGCCTCGTCGACTCTGGATCATTGTATTCTGTATATCAATCTCAATCGTGGGAGGCGGATTTTACCTGAACTGGCGTCAGCAGCAGCGCGAAATTGCGTCCTCTGGCGCCCAGGCCGAAATCAGTCACTATACCTGCCCCATGCATCCGCAAATTCGTCGCAGCGGCCCGGGCAGCTGTCCCATTTGCGGCATGCCTCTAACGCCGGTTTACTTGCATCAGCACAGCGCAGCAAATGGCGCCGCCGCCAGCGCCGCTGAGCCTTCCGATGGGTCCTTGCGCGTCAATGGCGTAACGATCAGCCCCGAGCGTCAGCAGATGATTGGCGTTCGCACCACTCCAGTACATCGCGCCCGTGCTTTGGTGACCGTTCGCGCCAGCGGGTTGGCGGCCTTTGACCCGGAACTTGGCGTGGCCATCCGCGAATATCTCAGTGTGGCTGGCGACCCGGCTTTGCGCAGCGCGGCCATAACGCGATTGAAGCTGCTGGGCATGGGCCAGGAAGAAATTCGCAGCCTCGCCGCTCGTCGCGCGGCCTATGAAAGCTTGCTGGCGCCTGGCGGAAACGTTCGATGGGTGTACGCCAGCGTCTACGAAAGTGAAATGAGTCTGATCCGGCCAGGGCAGACGACGGAGGTCCAGGCGCCCTATGCCCCTGGACTGTTTCTGCGCGGCGTTGTCCGTTCTCTTTCGCCGACGGTGGATCCAATGACGCGCAGCGTGCGCGTGCGTATCGAGGTTCAGCCCGGAGAACTCAAGCTGCGTCCGGATTCCTTTATCACCGCAGTGATCCGCGTCGATCTGGGCCCGCAGTTGCTGATCCCGGCGGAAGCGTCGCTCGATACTGGCGTGCGTCAGACCGTGTTTGTTGCTCAGCCCTCCAATCGATTTGAATTGCGCGAGGTGCGTCTTGGGCCCTCGGTCGAAAATGAACTGGTCGTCTACGATGGCCTGCACGAAGGCGAAATGGTCGTCAGTCATGGGGCATTCTTGATCGATGCTGAAGGCCAACTGAATTCAATCTACCCGACAAACGCCGAAGGCGAGGTGCAGCATGTCCACTGAAAGCGAGCGTCATGGCCTGATCGCACGTATCATTCGCTTTTCAGCAGAGCAGCGCTCACTGGTGCTGATCGCCATCGCCGCTCTATTGCTGGCAGCCTTCTATGCGATTCGACGCGTGCCTCTTGACGCACTGCCGGATCTTTCTGATACGCAGGTGATTGTCTATTCACGCTGGGATCGAAGCCCGGATTTGATTGAGGACCAGGTAACCTATCCGATCATTAGCGCTCTGGCCAGCGCGCCAGGCGTGCGCACGGTGCGCGGCGTAACAGATTTTGGCTACAGCTATGTTTATGTGATCTTTGAAGACGGCGTGGATCTCTACTGGGCGCGCAGCCGCGTGCTGGAGTACCTCTCCAAAATCCAGGGCGCCTTGCCCGAAGGCGTACGCCTCGAAATGGGACCGGATGCCAGTAGCGTCGGCTGGATATTTCAATACGCACTGCGCGACCAAAGCGGGCAGCGCTCGCTGGCCGAATTGCGTTCGCTGCAGGATTGGTATCTTCGCTATCAGCTACAAAGCGTGGAGGGCGTCGCGGAGGTAGCCAGCTTTGGCGGCTTTGTAAAGCAGTATCAGGTCCAGCTCAATCCAAATGCACTGACAGCCTACGGACTGTCGCTGCAACAGGTGGTCGAGGCGGTGCGTCGGGCCAACGTCGAGACCGGCGGAAGGCTGTTGGAACTCTCTGGCCGCGAGTATATGATTCGCGGCCGCGGCTACGTACGTAGCGTAGGCGATCTGGAGTCAACGGCCGTAACCGCAGATCCGCGCACCGGCGCCGCCGTTTTGCTCAGGCAACTGGGCAGCGTATCGATTGGACCGGAATTGCGCCGCGGCGTAGCCGACCTGGATGGCGAGGGCGATGCGCCCGGCGGTATCGTTGTGATGCGGCACGGCGAAAATGCGCTGGCCGTTATCGAACGAGTCAAGCAGCGTCTTGAACAGTTGCAGAAGTCCATGCCCTCGGGCGTTGAGATCGTCACAACCTACGATCGCAGCTCATTGATTCGCCGGGCAATCAAGACCCTGCAGAGCGCGCTGATCGAAGAGATGATTATCGTCGCCGCCGTCATCCTGCTATTTCTATGGCACTGGCCCTCGGCCAGCACGGCGATCATCACCATACCGGTATCTGTCTTTCTCTCATTTTTGCCGCTGTACTTTCTGGGCGTGACTTCCAATATCATGTCTCTGGCGGGCATTGCGATATCCATCGGCGTGCTGGTCGATGGCGCGATCGTTCAGGTGGAAAACATGTACCACCGCGTTCAGCAATGGATGGAAGGCGATCGCCAGGAAAGCCTGAGCAGCGTCCGTTTGCGCGCCTTGACCGAAGTCGGCGGCAGTATTTTCTTTTCGCTGCTGGTGATTGCCGTCGCTTTCTTGCCTGTCTTTGCATTGACCGATCAGGAAGGCCGCCTGTTTCGACCGCTGGCTTATTCCAAGAATCTGGCCATGGCCATTGCCGCTGTGCTGGCCATTACCCTGGACCCCGCGGTGCGCATGCTGTTCAGCAGAGAGCATCCTTTTTCTTTTCGGCCCGCATGGCTGGCGAGAATTGCCAGCGCGCTGCTGGTAGGCCGCTACTATCCAGAGTCGCAGCATCCGGTGAACAGAAGACTACTGAAGGTATACGAACCGCTCTGTCGCTTTGCGTTGCAGCGGCCGCGATTGATCCTGGGCATTGCGGCGGCCATGCTGGTGGCTACCATCCCCGTAGCCTGGAATTTGATGCGCAATTCGGAGGCAATGCCGCCGCTCTATGAAGGAACCATACTGTATATGCCAATGACCGTCCCCGGTATCTCCATCAGCGAAGCGCAGCGCAGTCTCCAGGTACAGGATCGTATCTTGCGCAGCTTCCCGGAAGTGGCTTCAGTACATGGCAAGGCCGGTCGCGCTGACACTTCGACGGATCCCGCCGGCCTGAACATGATTGAAACGATGGTCGAGCTAAAGCCGGAATCGGAATGGCGAAAAAAGGAACGCTGGTATTCTTTTCTTCCGGAGTTTGCGCGCTTTCCCTTCCACTGGATCTGGCCCGAGCACATCAGCCATAACGAGCTGCGCGATGAAATGAACCGCGCCATCCAGATGCCCGGATGGGGCAATGTCTGGACGATGCCGATCCAGAATCGCGTCTTCATGCTCTCCACTGGAATTCGCTCGCCTATTGGACTGAAGATCAGCGGACCTGATCTGCAGATGCTGGAGCGCGTCGGCCTGCAGATCGAGTCGGCCCTGCGGCACATGCCAGGCGTCGACTCTGTCGTCGCCGAGCGCGCCGGCGGCGGCTACTTCCTGGACATAGAACTGCGGCGCGAGGAGCTGGCGCGCTACGGTTTGAGCGCCGCGGACGCCCAGATGGCAGTTTCGCAGGCCATTGGCGGCGAAAACGTCAGCATGGCGATTGAAGGACGCGAACGCTATCCGATCAACGTTCGCTATGCCCGCGAATACCGTGATAACCTGGCGGCGCTGCGTCGCGTGCTGGTAATGCTCCCCTCGGGCGCTCAGATCCCCCTCAATCAAATTGCCGACTTGCAATTACGCAGCGGTCCGGGCATGATTCGCGACGAAGACGGCGCACTGACCGCCTATGTTAGCGTCGACGTTTCCGGGCAGAGCGTAGGCGCCTTCATCGCTGCTGCCGACGATGTGCTACGCCAATCTGTGCAGCTGCCGCCTGGCTACCAGATTCGCTGGAGCGGTCAGTACGAAAGCATCGAGCGAATGACAGCGCGCTTGCGCTGGATCGTGCCGCTGACTCTGGCCTTGATCATTGGTCTTTTGTATCTCAACACGCGTTCGGCAGCGCGAACCTTTATCATCCTGGCGGCTGTACCCTTCAGTTTGATCGGGGCCTTCTGGCTGGTTTTTGCACTGGGCTACAACCTGTCGCCAGCGGTCTGGGTCGGCATGATTGCATTGCTGGGGCTGGACGCTGAGACCGGCGCCTTCATGCTGTTGTTTCTCGATATCTCGCTGGACGACTGGCGCGGGCGCGGGGCGCTGAATAACATGGACGATTTGCGCGAGGCAACGCTGCACGGCGCTGTGCAGCGCCTGCGACCCAAGCTGATGACAGTGGCCAGCGGCATGGCCGGTCTTCTGCCGATTATGTGGTCGACTGGCGCCGGCGCAGATGTGATGAAGCGCATTGCAGCGCCAATGATTGGCGGACTGGCGACCTCCTTCATGCTGGAACTATTTATCTATCCAGTGTTGTACGAACTGTGGCAGCGTCGAAAACTGCAGTCGGTAAGCGAAGCTGTGGAGGCCTTGCCGATCGCTGAATCACGAACAAGGCGTCGCTGAACCGGGAGCTCAGTCGGGTTCTTCGGGCAACTCAACATCGAAAAGGAGATCGAAGAAATCGGCGGAAAAGGCCAGCGGATCGGGACTGTTGCAGTTGAAGACCACGCCATCCAGCGGCATGTTCCGCAGCGCGCCAAATAAGTCGCGGCCGCTGAGATGTTCGCGCGCGTACTTTTTGCTGCCGTCGATGTTCTGGAGCCAATCGGCAAAAGGCTGCAGTCGGTCCTCCGAGGTGAAGACTGCAGCGAGCCTGCGACCGCGAGCATCTGGGGCCAGGGCCAATTGCGAGCTACGCTCTCCATCGAGCGTCATGATCTGGTAGTCGCGGTAGTTTATCAGGTGCCGGGCGCTTTGCACAATATCCGGCGGATCGCCGCTGCCAAATTCTTGAAGCAATCCTTCGATGCCGCAGCTTGCTGCCATCCTGGCGAGCTCCAGAAAGCATTTCGATGCAAGCCGGCGTTCGGAGGGGGCGTCTGGATCAAGGATCACCATTTCAAAGGCGCTCAGATCGCGGCTGAAAAGAAAAGCGCCATTGAGCCGCAGCATGCGCGCCACGCCGCCTTCTGCGTCGGGCGCCCATTGCTCCGCCAGCGAAGTTTCGCTGAAGAGCGGCAGCGCTGATTGTCCGTCGATCGATAGCGAAAAAAAGCGCTCTTCTGGCGGATCGCCTTGCGCAGAAATCACCGGGACAAGCCAATCAGGAAACTGAACCAGCGCGCGATAGAGGGCGCTGCCTGCTTCGCTCCGGCCCAGCAAGCCTTGCAACTCTGCCACGGTCATGGCTGGCCCGGCGCTTGTGGCGGGGCCCAGCGGCCGTGTTCTCGAATCAAGCGCTCCAGCTCCTCGTCGGCGATGCTTGCATCAACATTGGCTTTCACGATTTCCTTGCCCAGATAGAGATGAATCTTGCCAGGCCCGGCGCCTACGTAGCCAAAATCTGCATCAGCCATTTCGCCGGGTCCATTCACGATGCAACCCATCACAGCGATCTTGACGCCTTTGAGATGACCAAGCCGCGCCTGGATGCGCGCCGTAGTCGTTTGCAAATCGAAAAGAGTGCGTCCACAGCTGGGACAGGAAATGAATTCCGTCTTACTGAGGCGTAAGCGCACCGCCTGCAGAATATCCAGTTGCAACTTCAATCGATCCTGGGCCGAGCCCGGGCAATGAAGCAAGAGAGCGTCGCCCAGACCATCGAGTAGCGGCGGACCAAAGGCCGCCGAAGCCTCAAATGCGCCTTCTTCAAAGCTTGCGCAGTTCGCCGCCAGAACCAGCGGCGAGAGCGGTCGATTCCAGGTCTCTTCAAATTCAAGCAACAGAGCGGCGAGGGCGCGCACAGCCCGAACCGTAGACGGGTGCGCTGATGGCGAGGTCTCCAGTTGCAGCGCCATCATCTCAGCCGGCAGACTGGAGCAACCGCGCAACAGGGTGCGAACATGATCGAGAGCTGATTCGGAAAGATCGCCCACGCGCAGGCGCAAAATCGCCATTTGGTCGCGAGCGTGCAACGCCGCGAGTGCATGCAGTAAGCGCGCCGGATCGCCCTCGCCAGCCTGCACGTGCAGTAGCGCTCCGCTTGCATCCAGAGGCAAGGCTTCGCAAAGTTCAAGCTGAGTTTCGCAATTTACAAGCACGGGTCCAGCATCGGCCTGAAGTGCAATGCCACTGGTTGCGGGCGAGACGACAAAAGCATCTGCGCCGCGTTGGCGCAAATCGTGCAAAAGCTCCGGGCGCGCTGCCTCGCTGTCGTCAAGTGCGAGTAGAATTCGATGCTGATGCTTGGCGCCCAGATGTAGCCCGCGGCCATGGGCAGTTTCGGAAAGGAAGCGGCGATATTCATAAGGAGTTATAGAGTTTCTGAATCGATCACCCAGCCTGCGATCGGCAGCTGGCGTCGGCCCGGTCGCCGGAGCGGCGCTCTGGTAGGGGGCCGCAATCCGACGGGCTGCAGGAATTTCATGAATGGCGTCTTCTGTCAGCGAAACGCGAATCGTGTCGCCAATGCCGTCATCCAGCAGGGAGCGAATGCCAATGGCAGACTTGATGCGTCCATCCTGGCCGCTGCCAGCTTCGGTGACTCCCAGGTGCAGCGGATAGTCCCAGCCCATCTCCCGAAAGCGGGCGGTCAGCAATCGGTATGCTTGAACCATGACCTGCGGGTTGGAGGCTTTCATTGAGACAATGATCTCGTGATAGTCGATGCTGCGCGCGATGCGAATGAATTCAAGGGCGGACTCTACCATGCCAAGCGGCGTATCGCCATAGCGATTCATCACTCGATCTGAGAGCGAACCGTGATTGGCGCCAATGCGCATGGCGCGGCCCAGCTCCTTGCAACGTTGCACCAGGGGAAGGAAGACTTCCTCGACGCGCAGCAGTTCTTCGGCATACTCGCTGTCGGAATACTCCAGGACGGCAAAGCGCTTACGATCGGCGAAATTACCTGGATTGATGCGGACCTTTTCGACATGCTCGGCGGCAATCATTGCGGCCTTTGGCGCAAAATGGATATCGGCGACGATGGGAAAATGGAAGCCCCGCTTGCGAAGCCCAGCCTTGATGCGCCCCAGATTTTCCGCATCACGCGGTCCGGGCGCGGTAATGCGCACGATTTGCGAACCGGCGCGATACAGCTCTATGGCCTCAGCAATGACCTCCTCGGTCTGCATCGTATCCTGAATGCACATCGATTGCAGGACAATGGGATGCGCTCCGCCGACCGGAACATCGCCAACCATCACGACGCGTGTAGCGAAACGCTGGTAGTCCAGCGGCGAAGAGCAATAGAGGGCGCCAGGGGAATCGCTGCGGACGGTAGGCATGGACAGTGGAAGGCTGAGCAAAGTCGGCGCGCCCGTCAAACCAATGATGGACCAAATTTCGGGCGAGGGCTCAAAAAGGCCCCTCTCTTCCACAATGGAGCGCGCCGTCGCCCTTTCGGGCTGAAGGTACATCCGTACTCTTGTCAGCGTCGCTGGAACGTGCCATTATTTCTGGATCAGGAGTTATTCCTCTGGAGAGACAACTATGAATGCGGTGCATTTGCATCTAATACTGAACCATTTGCCTATCGTTGCCATACTGCTGGCCACTGTCCTGTTGCTGGCCTCGCTGCTGGTGCGCACGCGCGGTTTCTTGCAAGCGGCTCTGGCTGTACTGGTTTTTGCCGGCGTCAGCGGCGCCCCGGCCTACTTCAGCGGCGAAGAAGCGGAAGAGAGCGCCGAGCATAGCGAATCCGCGCCTCAGCAGTCCGAACCGGACAACGAGGTCTGGCTGGAGGCTCATGAGCAGGCGGCAAAATTCGGTCTTGGCGCCTCCATCGTTTGCGGCCTGGCGGGCGTTGGCTTGCTGTTCTGGTTGGCGCGTCGACCGGATGCCGGCCTTGGAGCTGCGCGCGGTGCAGCCCTCGCTCTGGCGCTCTTCTCATCCGTCATTCTGGCGCGCGTCGGTCAAACCGGAGGACGCATCGCCCATCCTGAAACACGGCCGTTGGAAGGCGCCGCAGCCGGAGCGGAATTCCCGGCTCCTGGCGGCAAGGAGAACGAGGAAGAGGACGAAGGCGCAGAGCAGGGCGAGCATTGAATAGCGCAAACGCGAAACTGAGGCTGGCGAAGACTAGAGACTCTGATCCTCGCCCAATATATCTTCGAGGAAGAAGGCCGCCAGTTCATGGCGGCCGGTCATTCCCGTCCGGGCATAGAGGCGAACCGATTGGTTGCGGACGGTGCTCGATCTTTTCCCACGCAGCGCAGCAATCTGCTCGATGCTGTAACCGCGGATTAAGTCTTCGGCCAATTGCGTTTCGGCTGGCGTCAACTGCCAGCGTCGGAATTGATCCTGTATTGCAACTCGCATCGATTCGACGAGAACGGCATGCTCCCGGGCAAACTGGCTTTTCTCTTCCTGCAATGCCAGAATGCTGCGTCGCGCCATTTGCATACGATAGCTGAGCTGGCGGGCTAGAAGCAGCATTCCGGCCAGCAAGAAAAGCGCCGCGATGGCCCTGGCCAGAATATGCCAGCTTGCACCGCCGCTCTCCCGGTAGTCAATGGATAGATCGACGATGCTGCCAACCAAAACCAGGCTGAGCAGGGCGAGCAGTGATCGCCAGGGAAAGGGCGGGGCTTCGTCAATCACAGCGGGTCCATGCGGGGCGACGTTACGGCGCGGTTTGAGATCCCTGCAGGTGCTGCAGTAGAGTCTGAACGCGGCGGGCGGTCTCCTCATCGCCTTGCTGCAATTCCAGATACTTCTGCAGATTTTGAATGGCAGATGCTCTGGCGTTGTTTTTGAAGTCCAGCATGCCAAGAAGGTAATAGGCGCGGGCCTCGTCGGGCTTTTTCTCAATCACTTGCTGCAGCATGCTGCGTGCATTATTGAGGTCCTGGGCGGCGTAGGCTGCCACAGCAGCCTGAAACAGATATGCGCTTCGACCACTGCGTGCGTAGAGGCGTTCAAAGGATTCCCTGGCCGCCTGGTATTCCTTTAGAGCCAGCAAGCACTCGGCAATGTGGCGCTCCAGACTTTCGCTGCCTGGCGATTGCTGTTGGAGTTCGCGGAAAATGCGCAAGGCCACGGCTGGATCGCCGGCCGATTTTTCTGCCGTGGCCCGCGCCGCAGCTATATCGCGCGCATCGGGCAGAGCCTGATGCGCCTGGCGGAGGTAGGTGAGCGCCTCGCCTGGGCGGCGCATTTTCAGCAGCAGGTTGCCGCGATTGAACAGAGCCTCATTCAGTTCCGGCGCCGCCTCAAGCGCTGCCGCGTAGTCGGCAAGTGCTGATTCATTCTGCCCCAGCGCTTCGCGAATGTTCCCACGAGTCACAAGACCGACTGCGTATCGCGGCTGGCGTTGCAGGGCGCGTTCAATTTCAGCCAGCGCTTCCGCTTTCTGATCGGCTTTCAGTAAGAGCAAAGCGCGATTGTTGGAAGCTTTGACAAAATCTGGATCTGCTTCCACGGCCGCACGATAAAATTCGAGCGCTTCGCTGTTTCGTTCGCCGCGCTCAGCTTCCAGCCCGCGTCTGAAAAGGGACTCCGCCGAAGCGCACGAGACGGCCCCCAGAATCCATAGACACAGACCTGGCAGGATGGCAATTCGCATCGACAGGCGGTTCATCGTTCCTCCCGAATGTTGCGCGGCGGCAACTGGTCCACGCTGCCATCGCCGGACTCGCTCAATTCCATATCGGTGAGTCGGCTTTGAATCTCAGCAAACTCGCTGAGGTCGCCGATGCTTTCAATTTCAATGATTTCGCGCAGATCGCTGCGCGCCTCGCGCGACAGCGCCGCGCTGCGCAGCGGCCGGTCGCCGCCGCTTCGCGCCTCGCTGAGGGCTGCGACAGCCAGCCTTTGCTCGCCGGACTGCACCTCGACGGCCCCGGACAGAACCGCCACGCGAGCATCTTCTTCCTGAACAGCGACGCCAAAGCTTGTACCGCGCACTGCGGCCACGATCGTAGGCGTTTGAATCGATACTTCCGTTTGGCCGCCCAGTTTTTCAAAAGCAAAAAGCGAACGGCCGGCCGTTTGGCGGATGTCGAGACGCCGTTCAAAATCGGCGACTTCGATGCGCGATTCGGCCTTCAGACGCAGGACTCCGATTGTCCCGGAGCGCAGATCGACCCACGAGTCCTTGCCGGTCAGTATAACATCCCTGCGTTCCAGAAGATCGCCCAGTTTCAATTGGCGCTCCTGACTATCGCGCTGCAGGCGAACGTCGCCTTCTACTTTGGTAACTATCAGACGCAGATCCGTCGCTTCCTCTTTGCAGTTGGCAGCCGACAGAAGAGCCAGCGCGGCTAAGAGGCCGAGGAGCGTCTGCTGCCAGCGTCGCGCCGCGACATCGATCCATCCAGTCATACACCTTCGTCTCGCGCCTTAGATCAGTCAACAAGCGATTTTCTGGGCGGGCTGCTTTCACTTTGCTCCATCAAGCTTTTGGTTGGCAGCCGCTCGATCGGCCGCTACGCTGCTGCTATGAGCCTGAATTCTTCCGCCAATCCGGGGTTGGCCCCCTTCGATATCAGCGACTACAGAGGAGTGGCCGGCCTGAATTTTTACGACTCTGATCCGGCGTTGCGCGATCTTGCAGAGGAAAACGCAGCGGGCGACGCGCCTTACGCCGCCGATCTCGAGCATCACCTGTCCGGATACGGCGCCCTGTGTGGCGGCATCCTCAACGACCTGGCGGAGGCGGCGCACAAGGAGGGAAAGTACGGATACGTGGAACAATTTGATCGCGCCGGCAATCGTATTGATCGCGTGGTCTACTGCACGGAACAATTGGAGTTGAGACGCATCTCCTACGAGTACGGAATCTGCAACCTTGACTTTCACCCCGATTGGAAACATCGCTTCAGTATGTTCCATCGCATGGCCCTGGCTTACCTGGCCAATCTCAATGGCGAGGCAGGCTTTACCTGTCCTCTGGCCATGACCGACGGCATGATCCGCGCCCTGAAGGCCCTCGGCGCCGAAGAGCAGCAGCAGCGTTATCTACAACTTGTTGCGGCCAGGGGATCCGCATCGCACTTCATGTGCGGACAGTATGTAACGGAACGTGTGGGCGGGTCGAATGTTGCTCAGAATCGGACGGTGGCGGAACGACGCGCCGATGGCAGCTGGACGCTCAACGGCGAGAAGTGGTTCTGTTCCAATCCCGGCGATCTGTGGGTAACGACGGCGCGCGTCAATGGCGGTTCGACCATCGGCCTGTTTCTTGTTCCCCGCCTGAAACGCAATGGCGAGCTCAACGGCGCGCGCATTCTGCGCAAGAAAGATATCATTGGCTCGCGGGGCAAGATCACCGTCGAAGTAGTCTACGAGGACTGCGAGGCGGAAGAGCTAGGCCGCCCGGCCCATGGATTGGCCAACTTGATCAAGTATGTAATTCAGACATCGCGTCTGCACGTTGCCGTTTCCGGCGCGGGCATTAGCCGGCGCGCATTTCTGGAGGCCCGCGCTTATTCCCGGGCCCGCGAAGCTTACGGCAGAAAGATCAAGGACTTTCCCTCCAGCCAGCGAACCCTCGCTGAGATGCAATGCCTGCACCAGGCGCAAACTCTGCTGTGTTTTCGAAATCTGAATTTGGCGGAGCGTGGTGCGGCCAGCGCACTGGCGCTCTCACCGCTGCTCAAGTACACAGGTTCTGCCCTCAGCACCTGGCTAACCCACCAGGCTATTCTACTCCACGGCGGCAACGGCATCCTGGGCGACTTCTCCATCCTTCCGCGCCTGCACAATGATTCGATCATCAATGAGACCTGGGAGGGCACGCATCAGATTATTGCCGAGCATACGCACAAGGCCTTCCAACGATCGCGCGTGCAGGCCGCGCTGGCAGCGGAACTGGAGCTAATGCTTACAGCGGCGCCTGCTTCGCTGGACTCTGCAGCGCAACAGGCGCGCGCCGATTTTCAGCGCGCCCAAGCGATGTGCAAGGATTCCGCCTGGTTGGCGAGCAACGGTCTGGTATTGTGTGATACCTTGTATCAATCTCTGGCTCTGGCGGAACTGATTCGCCAGGCCGGCCGCAAGGGCGGAGTCTATATTGAGCTGGCGCTGGGATTTGCTGAGATCGTGCGTCGCGGTCGCATGGGAGCCTGTGAGCGCGGCGGATTGTTTGCCGATGCCGAGCGCATGCAGGCGATCATCGACTGGTAGCGAATACCTGGTTTGGGGCTTGATCGGCGTGGATGACTCCATCTAGCAACTGTCTGTCAATTGGACCAAGAATTCGCGAATCAAAGGCTTCGGGACGATTGTCGCCAAGGACAAAGACCTCGTTCTCTTTCAATATGCGCGGAGGAAAAAAGTCGCGGTGCGCGCTATTTTCCGGATCGGGCGGTTCGCGATAAAGGGCGTTGCGCTCGGCAGCCGCCTCCCAGGGAGCTGCAATGGCCTGGCCAAGAAGCTGGTTGTTGATATAGACCCGGCGCTCATGCAGTTGCACTTGCTCGCCTGGCAGCCCAATAATGCGGCCAATCAGGAAACGATCCGATTGTTGCGGGTGTCGATAGAGTACAATCGTGCCGCGCTGCAGCTCATTGCGATCAAAATTGCGCCAGACATAAACGCGATGTCCTGCCGGCAGGGCCGGGGCCATTGCTGCACTCTGCGGGCTGAACGGAAAAACCAGCCAGGCATGGATGGCAAAGCGCGACAGGAATCCAAGCGCCAGGCCGCCGACCGCTCCAATCAGGGCCTGCTGGCGGCTGATTCCCTTCTTGCGCGGCGGCGCCAGGTCGCGATCGCGGATGAGCACAGCGAAAGGCGCCGCTGCTGCCACTCCCGGTCAAGCGATTCGAATAGAAAATACAGTCGCGTCAGCCGCTTGGCGGCAGAGCCTGGTCCTCAGCCGTGGCTGACTACCTCTACATAGAGCGCCAGCACCAGCTGGAACTGGCGGCGACGCAGCTGGGGCAGGGCCAGTGGATTGCGGTGGATACGGAATCCTCTGGTTACTTCACCTACCAGCCCGAGCTCTGCCTTGTCCAAATCTCCAGTCCTGGCGGCCACTACCTGATCGATCCGCTGGCGGCTTTGAATCTGGCCCCGCTGGCGCCAATCTTTGCCTCTCCTGCGATTACGAAGATCTTTCACGCCGCCGCCAGCGACATGGTTGAATTGCGGCGGGCGCATCCCTTTGAGTTCTGTTGTCTTTTCGATACGATGATTGCCTGCCGCATGCTTGGACTGGAGTCCTGTTCGCTCAGCAGCCTTGTGCAGCGCTATCTAGGCCTTGCTCTGGAAAAAAAGGAGCAGAAGTCCAACTGGAAGCGACGACCTCTGACTCGTTCGCAGCTGGACTATGCGCACACCGATACTATTTACCTTCACGAATTGATGCAGCGGCTGGCTCCGGAGATTGAATCATCCGGCGTCCGCGAAGAAATGAATCAAGAATTGGAGCGACTGTGCAGCGCCGCCTTGCTTCCAGAGGAACGCCGAGAGGAAAGCGACGCATGGTTGCGCCTCCCGGGCGCGCTGGATCTTGCTCCGCGCCAACGCGCCATACTCCGCGAGCTGGCAGCGGTGCGCGAGCATCGTGCGCGTCAGGAAAATCTGGCGGTCTTTCGCATTGCTACCAACGACGTATTGCTGCAGCTGCTGCAGCTGCAGCCCGCGGCTCAGCAGGAGCTGGAGCGAGTGCGCGGCTTGCATCCGGCCTTGCTGCGCAAGGACGGACGTCGTCTGCTGCAGGCCTTTCAAGGCGATGCGATTATCAAGGATGAGGAATTGCCGCGGCGCGAAGAACTCTCGTCTTCGGCCATCGCGGCGCTGAAGCGGCTGAAGCGCTGGCGCACGCGGATTGCGGAGCTGCGCGGCATGGATCCGTCGATGGTCGTAAACAACCGCGCGCTGCAAGCGATCGCCGAAGCGCAGCCGGCAAGTCTGGCCGAATTGCAGGCTATGGATCTGCTCAGCCGCTGGAAGCTCCAGCACTATGGCGATCATTTACTCCGCGTGGCCGCAAACACTCATGACGGACGTTTGCCTGCGGACCTGCCGCGCAATCAGAAGCTGGAGGGCGCCAGTCTGGGCGTCAGAGGCTGAGCGGCGATTGCCTGGAAAATGCACTTGCATTGAGGAAGTTTCATGGCCCAAATACGAATCTCTCGATTGACGCTGATCAATTCCATCCTGGCCGCATTGGTGGCGGGGATGATTTTCAGTCCCCTGATCTACAGCGGGATTCGCGATGCAATCAGCGGCGTCAGCCAGACGCAAGCCGATCCGCTCTCGGCCAACGACCAGCACGCCGCACTGGAGCTGCAGCAATCCTTTATCAATATCTATAAGAAAGCCTCGCCCTCCGTGGTCTTTATCAAAACCAATGTCCTGGTGCGCTCCGGCTTCTGGCTGGATCTTTACCGCCAGCAAGAGCAAGCTGGCTCCGGCTTTGTGATCGATCGTGAGGGACACATCGTCACCAACAACCACGTAGTAGCCGGCGCGCGCAAAATTGAGGTGATCTTCAGCGACAATTCCACGCAGACAGCCCGGCTGGTCGGTCGCGATGAAGCCAGCGACGTCGCCGTCATTCGTGTGGCGGCTTCGGAGCGATTGGTGCCGGCGCTGCTGGGCGATTCCGATAAGGTTGAAGTTGGCCAGCTGGCATTTGCACTGGGCGCTCCCTTCGGTCTGGACCGCACCTTTACGGTCGGCTCGATTTCAGCTAAGGCGCGCCGTATTGACAGCACCCAGTTTTCGCGTATTCAGACTGACGCCTCAATCAATCCCGGCAATTCCGGCGGTCCCTTGCTAAATGTCTTTGGGCAGGTTATCGGCATCAACCAGTCGATCTACTCGACCAGCGGCGGCAATGTGGGCATTGGCTTTGCCATTCCTATTAACGAAGCCAAGAGCGTAATCGAACGCCTGAAGCGCGAACAGCGTGTCATCGGTACGCCGACATTAGGCGTTCAGGTTGGCGCGCCGGCGGCTGCGTTGCGGCAGGATCTGGGCGTCGGTCAGCGCGAGGGCGTCATTGTGATTCAGGTGCTGCCAGGTTCTGCGGCGGCGGATGCCGGACTGCAGGAATACGACTTCATCTACAGCGTAAACAACAAGCCGGTGCGGAGTCCGGAAGACCTGGTTGGCGAAGTGCAGCGCGTTGGCGTCGACGGTAAACTGGAACTGAAGATCATGCGCAACAAACACGACCTGACGCTGCAGGCTACTGTCGGCGAGAGCCTCGACGAATGAGCTGGATCGATTGCCGGCCAGAAACGTGGCTGCGTCTTGACGAGGTCGATTCCACCAACGACTATTTGCGTCGCAGCAAAACCAATGCTGGCGTCGTTGTGCTGGCCCGCATGCAAACCAGAGGGCGCGGACGTCGCGGTCGAAGCTGGCAGTCGCGACCCGGCGACAGCCTGATCCTGTCTGTTGCGCTGGATTTGCCGCCGCGTTTTTCACTGCCGCTACTGCCGCTGATGGCGGGCGTGGCGCTGTATCGCAGCTTGCAGCAGCTGCCTGGCGCGCAGTTGCGTCGGCTGGCGATCAAGTGGCCCAACGATCTCTATCTGCACCACGAGGGCCAATGGGGCAAACTGGCCGGACTGCTGGCCGAGGCTGAGGGCGGGCAGGACCTGCAGCGAGTCATTCTGGGGCTTGGCCTTAACTGGCAGGGCCAGGCGCCGATTCTTGCCGACAACGAGCGACCGGAGACGCCGGCCTTCAGCCTCTTTCCCGACGGGGCGCCGCTGCCCCTGGATGAATGTGTCGCCGGCTTTGCGCGTCAGTTGAACGAAATCCTTGGCGGGAGCCTGACCGGCGAAGAAGTCTGGCTGAGCGAACTGCGCCAGGCGAATTACTTAGATTCACATACGATCCAAACGGAGCAGGGCCCCGCCATGGTTTGCGGCATTGGCGACGATGGCGCGCTGCTGGCGGAACGCCTGAGCGACGGACGGCTGTTGAAACTTTTCGACTGGCCGGAGCAAACGGCCGCGAGCATGGTATGAATCAGTACATTCTAGCCGTTGATATTGGCAATTCCAATACAGTGTTTGGATTGCTGCTGCCCGACGAAGGCTTTGAGGTCGTGCGCAGCTGGCGCGCTGTTACCCGGCGCGACCGAACCTCCGACGAACTTGGCATCTTCTTGCTTGGTTTTCTGGAAACGGCAGGCGTGTCGCCGCAATCCGTGGAGGCCTTCCTCTATTCCAGCGTCGTGCCATCTTTCAATCCTATTGTTGAGCGCATGGCACACGATTACTTCCAATGCGATGCGCTACGGGTGACGCACGACATGGGATTGCCTATCGGATTATGCTACCCGGCCCCGGCGGAGATCGGCGCCGATCGTCTGGTAAATGCGGTGGCCGGGGCGGCGCTTTATCCGGGCAATCTGATCATCGTCGACCTGGGGACGGCTACTACTTTCTGTTTGGTGCAAGCAGGGGCCTTCTGCGGCGGGGCCATTGCCCCGGGATTGAAGATCAGCATTGATACGCTTTCACAGCGGACGGCCCAACTGCCGCCGATTGAATTTCGCAGCCCCGAATGCGGAGTGGTTGGCGATACTACCGTTCATGCGCTGCAGGCCGGTTTTTTTTATGGCTGGGTAGGATTGGTGCGCGAGATTACGCAGCGGATGAAAGACAGCATCCATCCCGAGACAGCGCGAGTCATCGCGACTGGCGGACTGTCTGCTACCCTCCAGGCGGCGGCGCCGGAACTCTTCGATGTTGTCGACCCGCTTTTGACTTTGCGCGGTCTGAAGATTCTCTGGCGTCATTTCCGAACGCATCGGCAGTGGAAAAGCGCTTAACAGCTGCGACCGACGTCCAAACTTGACCGACGGCAATGAGCTATCTGGCAGTCAACCTTGGCATGAGTCTGGCCACGCTTTGCTTTACAATCGGCTATCTGTTACGTCGGCAAACGGCGCGGCACCGGCGCTGGATGATGGCCGGCGTGAGCCTGGTGCTGCTGAGCGCCGTCTGGCTGCTGGCTGCGGTACATCTGTTTCATGGCGGCGATAGTCAGTCGGCGGGCTTTCTGCCACAGGCGCCGGCCTGGGCGATCCTGGCGCACCGCATTGCAGCAAGCGCGGCCTTTTTGCTGATGCTGGCGACTGTGACCGCCGGATTGCGCCGCCATCGGCTCTGGCATTTGCGTTTGCAGCGCGTGTTTTTGCCTCTCTACCTGGCAGTGTACATCTCCGGTTTATTTTTGTTCGGGCAGGCGTGAAACTGAAATGAATGCAAGCAGTTCCAGATTGAGTAACGAGCAACTGGCCGAGCGCGCCAGGCATATACGACGCGACATCATTTCCATGGTGCATGCCGCCGCCTGCGGTCACCCAGGCGGCCCGCTTGGACTGGCCGATATTTTTTCAGTCCTCTATTTCGATGCGCTTCGCTTGGATCCAGAACGGCCGGATTGGCCGGAACGGGATCGCCTCATTCTCTCCAACGGTCACACCGGGGCCATTCGCTACGCCGCAATGAAGGCGCGCGGCTTCTTTAAGGATCTTGATCTATTGAGTTTCCGAAAGCTGGGTTCGCCGTTACAGGGACATCCGTCGACGCGCTATTTGCCGGAGCTTGAGAATTCATCCGGATCGCTGGGGCAGGGACTCTCCAATGCTGTCGGTCTGGCGCTCGGCGCCCGCGTACAGCAAAGTTCCTACCGCGTCTACTGCTGCATTTCCGACGGAGAGTGCGGCGAAGGAATGACATGGGAAGCAGCTACAATGGCCGCCGCCAATCGTGCGCCGGTGATTGGCTTCATGGATCACAATGGCATCCAGATCGATGGAAAGACCCGCGATGTCTGCGATCTGGGCGATCTGGCCGCAAAGTTCAAGGCCTACGGCTGGCGCACCCGGCGCGAGGACGGTCATGACATTCGCAAGATCCGCAGCGTTTTTGAAGACGCTCGCGAATATGAAGATGGGCCGCAGATGATCGTTTTCGATACAATCCTTGGCAAAGGCGTATCGTTTATGGAAGACAACTTCAAATGGCACGGCAAGGCGCCCAATGACCAGGAGGCGCAGCAGGCGCTTGCCGAGCTGGCCTGAGCAGGCTTGCATTGCGGCGCCGAAGTGTAATTCTTATCTTCTGGTTTCTAGCGCCCGTCGCTGCTTTGCTGTTGATTCTGTTTGCCCGCCAGTTGCCCGGTCTGCCGGGGCTGGCCGCCGGCAGCTTTGCCGCGCTGGCATTTTTGGGCATCGGCAGCGATCGCGCCCCGGGCCTGCTGGCCCGTCGCTGGCCCTGGTTTCTGGCGGTCCTCGGCGCCCTGCATCTGCTATCCTTTGATCAAGGCTTTTACTTCTCGGATGATGCAAAGCGACACTTAATTGAAGGCTACTATCTTCTGCAGCGCATCGACGTTTTCACGATCCCGCCGATTTTGCTGCCGTCGGTGGATGGCTTGCGCGCCAACCACGATCATTTTGGTTCTGTCTACTTTCCCGGCACTCATCTGCTGGCGATGCTTGGCGCCTGGCTTTCGCCACGCTACGGCTACTTTGCACTCTATGACCTGCTGGCCTTTGGCCTGCTTGCCGCCAGCCTGCGGCGGGCCAGCTGGCGCGAACGACGCGATCTGCTTGGTCTTGTGGCAATGCCGGCGATGCTGATTTTTGGGGCCGCCAGACACGGCGACTATCTGGGTTTCTTGCTGCTCGGTTTTGCAATCTTGATGCTGCGCGGTTCGCGTTGGGGCGCTGGCCTCGTTGGCGGCCTCGCACTGGCTGGCGCAGCCAGCTTGAAGCCAGAGGGCTGGCTGTGGAGTGGGGCGCTGCTTGCTATGCTTTGGTTTCCAGCCGCCAATCGGTCCCCGGGTCGATCGATCTTAAACCTTTCTGTCGCTACCTTGAGCTATGTTCTGGCTCTAGCGCTGGTCGCCTGCGCTGCCTGGCGCTGGATTTTTGCCTGGCCGGAAAGCTGGACAAGCTTTCTCTATACCCTGCAGATCTTCGCCAATTATTTTGTCGCCTACAACCCAGTCGTAGCCTGGCGTGAAGCGTTCTGGATGGCGCAACGTCCGGAGAGCTTGATCGAATGGCGCCATCAAGTTTGCGCAGCGCTGCTCTTTGGCGGTCTCAGTTTGCCGCTCTTGCTCTCCGCTCAGCTGCAACGGGTCGTCCTCGACGAGAATAGCGGGCTGCGCTGGAGAGAGTTTCTGGGCGCGTTGCAGCGCCTTGTGCCCGCCGGGCTGGTCATGAGCCTGGCCGGGGGCATCTTGCTGCGCGGGGCCTGGAATCCTTGGTATTTTGCCTGGCTTTTGCCTGCGCTGCAGCTGTGCCGCGCCCGCCGTGCGTTGCGCATTATCGGCGGATCCCTGAGCGCATTTTATCTGCCGCTTGCCGATTATCGCGCCGGCCTCGGCTGGGATATGCGGTCCTTTTATGTCGTGATCGTTGCTGCGGTGTTACTCGGGAACTTGTTGACATCTTCAACGGCCAGGGCCTGGTTTCAGCGCATATGGCGACGGAGGATAGCATCCGACAGCAGGAGATAGAATTCTTGCTGACGTGCCTGCTCGATACTGAGGAGCCCGATGTGCGCTCCGCAGTAGTGGAGCGTCTATTGAATCGTTTTTCCTTTGGCGATCACCCTGCACGTTACGTGGAGTTGGTGGTTGATCCAGCGTCGCGCGCCGCCCTGCGCAGTCGCTATCTGGGGGCGCTGAACGAAGCGACGCTCCGGCGCGACCTGCAAAACCTTGTGCAGGGCGTCGCCGCCGATGTCGATCTGGAATCCGGCGCCTATTTGATCGCCCGGCTCAGCGATGATCCGGATCTAAACTTCAATTCCTTTCGCGAGCAACTCGATGCACTGGCGCGGCCGCTGCGCGATCGCCTGCCGGGCGTCTCGGCCGAAGGGGCAGCAGCTGAACTGGAAGCTTTTCGCACCTACGTGTTTGAAGAACTTGGTTTTCGCGGCAATTCGGAGAACTACTACGAGCCGGAGAATTCTTATCTTACCGCCGTTCTGGCGCGTAAGACCGGCATTCCAGTATCGCTATCTGTGTTGTGCCTTCTCCTGGCTCGCCGCGTCGGCCTCGGTCTTTCTGGCGTCAACCTGCCGGGTCACTTTATCCTGAAATTCCAGTCGGGCGCCTACACCATGTACATGGACGCCTTCAACGAAGGAAATTTGCTGACTGAGAATGACTGTTTGAATTTTCTCTCCCGGCAGGGATTGGAGCCCTCATTGAGCTATCTGTCGCGCGCCACGGCGCTTACCATACTCAAGCGTATGTACCGAAATCTTATCAACTACCATTCCGCCACGGGCAACGCCCGCACCGAAAAGCTACTCCGGCAGCATTTCTCGATCCTTGAGAATTGCTCGATTGCATCCTGAGATGGCGCGCTCTTTGGCCCGGCGCGAGGTAACGGCGCGCGTCGATGCGAGACTCGGCCAGATCATTGGCCGCGATCTGCCGGTGCTGGGCAAGATCCGCAAATTTGTGGTGAAGAGCGGCGGCAAGCGCATTCGACCGCTGACCCATTACTTCCTGTTGCGCACCCTGGGCGGCGAAAGCCAGGAGTGGATCGACGTCGGTGCAATCGGAGAGTTGATCCATGCCGCGTCCCTATTGCACGACGACGTAATTGACGAAGCCGGCACGCGGCGCGGCCGTCCGTCGGCCAATGCGCTTTACGGCAACAAGCAGGCCATTCTGTCCGGGGACTTTGTGTTGGCCTGCGGGCTACAGCACCTTTCCACGCTGGAGCATTCGCAGCTACTATTGCCCATTTTTACGCGCGTCATTCGCGCCCTGGCGGTGGGCGAATTGATTCAGATGGAAGGCGAGAATCGTCCAGACCTGCCGCTACAAAAATACGAACAGATTATTGCCGGAAAAACCGCTTCGCTGTTTGGCGCCATGACTGAATCGAGCTGGATCCTGGCGCGTCAATCTTCTAGCAGCGGAGCGACAGCTCGCGCCGATCGGCTGCGCGCGCGAAACTTTGGCGAGCGGATGGGTCGCGTCTTTCAAATTCGCGACGATTTTCTGGATTACTTTGGCTCGGATGAGGGAAAAGATTCGCTGCAGGACTTTTCGCGCGGACTGATGACCCAGCCGGCGCTGGCGTTGCGCGCGCGCATGGGCGCTCTGCGTAGACGACAATTTGATCAGCTCTGGCGTTCCGCAGAGCGTCGCAATAGCGAGGCCGGCCGTACGCTGTTGCTCGAATGGATTCGCGAGACCAGACTGCAAAAGAAGCTGGCCGAAGAAATCGAAAGCGAAATCCACGCTTTGATGCTCTATCTCCGGCAACATCCTGAGGGCCCAGAGCGTAACGCCATTCTCGAGCAGCTTTCCCGATTGCTTGTGCAGTAGCGTCGGAGCGCCTCTTCCGGCTTTACAGTCGAAGCGGCTCTGGCAAACTGGATTTGTGCGCGCTCTGATCAGGCAATTGGCCAGAATCGCTCTCTATCTAGTCCTGGCCTTCGCCGGCGCCGAGTTGTTGCTGCGCTTCTTGCAGCCGCCGGCGCTCAACTACTATCGCAACATGAAGTTGTTGCATCGCCTGAGCCCCGACTACCTGGTCGGACTGGCGCCGAACGCAGACATTTACCTGAAACACAATTCCGGTCGATGGGAAGGGCGCTTTCGCACTAACTCCCTGGGCTATCGCGGCAGCGCCGAACCGGTTGCTGCCATGCCCAAAATCGTCTGCCAGGGCGACAGCCTGGTGATGGGCTTTGGCGTTTCTGACGAAGATGCCTTTTGCAGTCTGCTCGACGGCCTTACGATAGGCGGCCTGCGTTACCAGACGCAAAATCTTGGAGTGGATGCATTTGGATCGATGGGCAATGCCGCCCGGCTGCGCGAGGCCGCGCACCAACTGAAAAACCTGCGCATTGCTTTATTCTTTGTATCTCCCAACGATTTTACGCTGCCCCAGGAGCTGCGCGACCGCGGTATTTTGAGCGATGATGAAAACGATGAGATCCGTCTGCAGCATCCGCAGATGGATCGCATCTTCCGTCTGCAGTTTTCCCTGACGCGCTATTCCTACGTCTTGCACGCCGCAGCGATTGGCCAGCAGCAAGCGCGCATCAATTTCCAGCTGAGTCTGAGCCAGCTGCAGCAGGGATTGCGCGAGGTCGGCTGGTTGCCGGCCGCCGCACAGGGACCGGCGCCCATCGGTTTGGTGCGCTACTTGCAAGAGACCTTTGCGCCGACGGTCAGTCCGCAGGCCGCGCAGCGGACTGCGGACGCAATTCCGGTTGTAAGCTGTCCTGCGCCCATTCCGCCTCGCTTTCAGTGTCTGGCGCAGGCCCCCGATCCGCGCCTCTTGCCGCCGCTGCCTGAGATTACGCGGCGAGCCTACCGCCAGATGATCGCTGATGCTGAAACCGGCGGTTACAGGCTCGTCTTTGTCTTCTTGCCGGTGCAGCTGGAAGAGCTGTATTGCACGCAGAATGGCCGCTACAGTCCCTTTTCCGATTTTATCTTACGGGCCGAGCTGTTCTTACGCGCCGAGGGCGCCGCGATTATGGACCTTCGATCCTATGCGAAGGAACTGTGTGGCGAAACTCTGACGACGCCGGCGCGACCGTCCATTCCCGAGGACTATATCATCCCCGGCGATGGGCATTTGACTGTCGCCGGCAACCGCTGGGCGGCGCGCATTTTGCGTGCGGAATTGCAGAGGATGGCCGCCGCGCATGCTCTTTAATTCGCTGCACTTTTTTGTCTTTGCGCCAGTCGTAGCAGTTGTCTACTTCCAGTTGCCCTTGCGCTGGCAAAAGCTCTGGCTCCTTGTCGCCAGTTTCTACTTTTACGCTGCTTTCAATCCGCCCTTCACTTTGTTGCTGCTCTTTTCCGTAGTCGTTACCTTCGCTTTTGTCTGGCTGATGGAGCGCTCCAGCACGGAGCGCGGCCGCAAGGTTCTGTTGACCGGCGCAATTTTATCCAATCTGCTACTGCTATTCGTTTTCAAATTCCTGGACTTTACGCTCGATAGCTACAATCGCCTGCTGGGCCTGAAGCCAGGCGACGCTCACCACGTCGCGGCCGCTGGATTGATCCTGCCGCTGGGCATATCCTTTTTTACTCTGCAGGCTATCGGCTACGCCGTGGACATCTACCGTCGCGACATCCCCACGGATGGCGGCATTGCTCGTTTTGCTCTTTTTGAGTCTTTTTATCCGCAACTGGTAGCCGGGCCCATCATGCGCGCCCGCGATTTGCTGCACCAGTTTGAAGAGCAACACCGGTTTCGATTCGGCGATTTGCGCGCCGGTCTTGGATTGATGGTGCTTGGCTTTTTCAAAAAGACCATCGTCGCCGATCCCTGCGGGCGTATAGTGGACCAGATCTATGGCCTGCCGGACAGCTACTCCTCAGGCGCGATGTGGCTGGCGGCCTGCCTGCATGCCCTGCAGATTTATGGCGACTTCTCGGGCTACACTGACATAGCCATTGGCGCCGGTCGGGCCATGGGCTTTCGAATTCCCGACAACTTTCGACGACCGTTTCTCTCGGGCAGCATGACGGAATTCTGGGGACGCTGGCACATTTCGCTCTCTACCTGGCTGCGCGACTACATCTATATACCGCTGGGCGGGAATCGCGTCGGAGCGCTGCGCACTTATTTCAACTTGTTTGTAACCATGTTTATCAGCGGCGTCTGGCACGGCGCTGGCTTGAACTACATCCTCTGGGGCCTTGGACATGCCGCTCTGATGCTGGTGGAACGCTTTATCGGCGGCAGCCATTTGTGGCGTGAGCGATTGGCGTGGCTTGCCGTGCGGCCCTTGCGGCTGGCCTATTCTTTCTTGTCTTTTTCGCTGCTCTTATTCTTTTTCCGGGCGAGGCCCTTGCCCGATCAGGGACTGCAGACTGCCGCTGAAACCGGCTGGCATATGCTGGAGCGCGCCTTGGTCTGGAGCGCCGGCGCTAAGTCGATCGTTGTTCCAGAATATGTTCTGGCGGCCATTGCTGTTCTGTTGTTTGGCGAATATCTGCACGAACGTCGTCCGAATCTGCTGCCCGCCATTTTCAAGCGCGATCTGATATTCTGGCCGCTCTGCCTTTCTGTGCTGGGCTACTGCATTCTGGTCTATGCTGCCAGCGACAGCGCTCCCTTTGTCTATTTCCAATTCTGATCAGGATGCGGAGCCTCGCCATTGCCAGGCAATCCTGCGCGTTCCAGAATGATGCTGGCCAGCAGCGGATGAACGCCCAGGGCCTCGGTCAAGCGCCAGCGGATGTCGGGGTAGGGTTTCAGTGCAGCAGCCACCGCAGCCGGAATGTCTTGTTGCACATGGCGTCCGGGCGCCAGCAAATAGGGATGGATTACTATTTCCCCTATGCCGTCCGCCGCGCATTGCTGGAGGGCCTCGGCAATGTTCGGCGCTGCAAGCTCCAGATGGGCGATGCGGACGCTGATCTGCGGCGCGCGTTGTTGCACCAGCTCAGCCACTTTTATCAGGGAGGCGTGCGCCGCAGGATTGTGCGAGCCGTGATCGACAATCAACAGGGCAAGCTTTGAATCATTCATGATTGGCGCCGGAAGCTGGCCAGCCGGCGGATTTCTGGGCCAACGTGCAGCAGCATCAGCGTCTGCGCCGCAGCCGAGGGATGACCGTCGACAGGAAGGTAGAGCGACTTGCCGTCTCCGTACTGCTGAAAGGCCGCCTGCAAATCAAGGATAACAGCGCCGCCTTGAGCGGCGCGTTCGCTGGCCTGGCGTTTGAGTACGCCGCCATCGCCAGGCAGGCCGCTACGTCGATCAATCTCCGGGTAGGTGAAAAACAGGAGCGGCGCCCCGCGTCGGCGCAGCAGAGCGCAGATCTGGTCGATCGCCAGCAGCGTGGGGTGAGCGTCGGCGACCTTCTGCTCTTCTTCGTAGGCAGCCAGCTGGTTTTCTTCGGGAGGCGCCAGTTGCAGCCGCAGCCACAGGAGCAGGGCGCTGTAGTGCTGGGCCTCGTAAATCAGCCAGGCCCGCCATGAGCTGCGAGCGCTTTGCGTCTGAACCAGGTCGCGCGGATCGTCCAGGAAATCGGAAGCATGAAAGTTCCAGACGACAAGCTGCGGCGTTGTCGGGCTGAGTTCCAGTTCGCGTTGCAGCAAGCGATAGATGGAGCGTGCGCCAAGCGAGTCTACTGCCAGGTTGCGGATGCGATAGTCGCCGATTGTGTCGGCGAGCAAAGCCGCAAAATGATCGCGTTGATCCACGCCGTAGCCCATCATGATGGAATCGCCAATCAGCCAGATTTCTGGCGTATCGCCGGCGGGGGATGGAAACCGGGGCCAGTAGGCGTCTCGTTCACCGCGCGCGTCAGTCACAACCGTAAAGGAAAAACCATCCGGATTGTAAAGTGCGATGTTCTGCAGGGGACGCAGCAGTACTGCGCGAATCTTTGTGTCATAGTAGTGCAGTTGGCGTTGCCGGCGCTGAAACAGGAGTTCCGGTTCTGAGCTAAGTCGGGCTGCGGTTTCGCCAAGCGCCAGAAGCAGCAGCGTTCCGGCCAGAGTAATGAGCGCCGGGCCGCGCAGACTTGCTTTCATTGTGCAGCCTGGCGTCCGGCCAGCCGGTCCTGTACGCAGCTGAGTCCGGCATAGATCCAGAAGGCCATCAGCGTCTCGTCGTCCTGAAAATAGCACTGAAACAGGCCGGCAAAGAGCAGAATCAACGGCGCAAAGCGGTTGTATTGACCGCCAGGATCGCGCAGCGCCAGCCAGGCCAGCACACCAAACATTGCCAGGTAGGCTAGAACCGCCCCCGGTCCTGCGATCGTAAGCAGATGCAATATATCGTTGTGAGCGTGTCCGCGCTGCGCCAGTTCATAGTCCGGCCAGAGTCGCGGAAATCTGGCGCCGTAGCTCAGGATATCCTGTCGAATCGCGTCTTCAAAGGCGCCCGGTCCAATGCCAAAGACCGGGTGCGCGGCGGAAAGGCGCAAGGCCCCGTTCCAGACCAGTGTGCGCTGGGAGTCGGTGTGTTTGGCGTGACCGTTGAGTGCATCAAGCACGCGGGCAAAGCGGTCATGGAAGGCCCCGGACGAACGATCGAGCAGGGCAATGGTTGCGGCTGCCAGTACCAATGCCGGCAGCAGCCGCCAACTGCGCGTCTTCCAGCGCGCTGCTCCGTAAAAGAGAATCATCATTGCAAGAACGACGACCAATCCGATGAGCGCGGATCGGCCGTTGTTCAGCGCCAGTACCAGAATGGCCGCAGGCAGCGGCGCGGCGCGCAGCAGAATCGATTTCCAGGGGGGGCGCTTTTCGATCAGCAGCGGATCCAGGCAGCGCATCAAGAGCCAGGGGATTGCCAGACAGAGCATGGCGGCAAAGGTCAGGTGAGTATTTTGAAAGCCAATGGGCATGAACAGATCGCCATGCCAGGCGGCGCTGTCGGGAAAGAGCGTGGCCTGCAGGTGCTGGTAGCGCGCCGCTGCGGAAGGCGCCCATCCGTGCATCAGATGGTAGGGAATCTTGCTTAATCTGTACTTGCTGAAGATTGATACAAATCCCGTAATTACCAAGATCCAGACGGAGACTTGCAGCCAGGATTCGATGCGCCGCAGACCATCCCGGCGCAGGCCGCGGTCAATTACCCAGAGGGCCATTCCCATCAGCCAAAAATCTTTGAATTCTGTTCCGGCGCCGCGGAGGAAAAAGTCCAATGAATTCTCTGCCAGCAGGCTGTTGACCATCAGCGAGAGCAGTTCAAAGGAATAGATCGCCGCCCCTGTCGCAAGCAGCGCACTGCGCCAGGCCGCCGCCGGGGGTTTTTCCGCCAGATCGGACCTGCCGCCAGCCGGGATCCGTCGCTGCAGCAGGGCCTCGACCAACCAGGCCACAAGCGCCAGCATCAGGCCAAACTGTGAAAGGCTGACGGAGATCGGATATGTGATGATTGCCAGCCCGCCGCCAAAATCGCTTGTACGACGTGCAATTGTGGCGGCGGCAAGCATGGAACTTCAGTGCTGACAGGCCGCCCTCTGCTGTCAAAGGCAACTCTGCCCGTCGGCGGCCGGAAAAAAACGTTAAGCGATTCCCTGTTTCAGCCGACCTGGAGATGGGGAGCCTTGCCCATGTCCTTATTTGATTCTTCGCCTACCATTGACATGCTTGGCCGCGGTCTGGATGCCGCGGTATTGCGCGAGCGCGTGCTGGCCAACAACATCAGCAACGTCGACGTCCCGCATTTCAAACGCTCCGGCGTCATCTTTGAATCAGAGCTCAGTCGGGCCATCGACTCGGAGCGAGTCGCGCACTCCGCGCCCGTGCAGCTGCGTACCAGCGATCCGCGGCATTTCCAGACCCAGCTGCACCGTGACTGGCGCGATGTGAATCCGCGCGAGAGCATCGAGTACTCCAGCTCTATGCGCAATGACGGTAACAATGTCGACATCGAGCAAGAGGTCACCGATCGGAACAAGAACGAACTGCAGTACAATTTGATGATCGAACGGCTGGCCGGACAATTTCGGCAGCTAAACGCCTTCACACGATTGGCCTGATCGGGTACTTCGAGGAAAGAACGATGGGAATGTATACTTCGATGAATATCGCCGCCACCGGGCTGTCCGCCCAGCGCTTGCGATTGGACGTCATTGCAAACAATATTGCCAACGTTAATACGACGCGCAATCCGCAGGGCGACGGTCCATTCCGTCGCGACCGGGTGGTGATGACGCCCATCAACCTGCGCAATGTCTGGCGCTCGCCGGTATACCCGAATGGTCTGGAGACCGGACTGGGCGAAGGAGTGCGCGTAATGCGCATCGAGAAGGACATGAGCCCGCTGCGTCCGGTTTACGATCCCTCGCATCCTGACGCGATCCAGTACGGAGAGATGCGCGGCTATGTGTATTATCCGAACGTCGACATCGTGCAAGAGATGACCGATATGATCTCGGCCTCTCGCTCTTATGAGGCCAACGCTCAGGTTGTCATGGGCGCCCGCCAGATGTTTAACAAGGCCCTGGAGCTGGGCCGCGTCTAAGGCGCGCTGCGAGATTGCAAATAATATATAGGATCACACGAATGGAAATTTACAGTACACGCGGAGTCGGCTTTCCCAACGGTCAGCCGCGACTCTGGCATAACGAAGGTCGCGAACCGATTGCGGGCCGCGCCAATATTCCGATGCATGTTTCCAACGATCGGCATATGACTCCCGGAACGCGCCCCGCCGATTCGGAGCGCGTAACCGAGGGTTTTGCAGCGGCGCTGGGCGAGGCGCTGCGCCGTGTGGAAGATCTGAGCGTGCGCTCTGATGAGCTGACCCGTCGTTCGATTTACGAACCGGATTCCGTCGATGTTCACGAGGTCATGCTGGCCTTCCAGAAGAGCGCCTTCGCTCTGAATCTCACGAAGAGTCTGGCTGACGGTTTTGTGCGCACCTTCCGTGATCTGACCAATCCGCGCTAAGCCAGGCGGCCGGGGCGGCGACGACTGTGGTCGTCGCCGTCGCAGCGCGCGCCGACTCGCCGCAAGGGCATGTAGTACTTGTTTAGTACTACAGATGAACGCCCGTTTAGTACTTTCCAGGTCCAGGCCAATCCGCCCTTCGCTTTTTTTTGGCCTCGCCTCTGATTTTTCTTGTACTCGGCGCGTAGCGACATAATAACAGGGCCTGGATACATCCGGGAAAGGGAGTCCGAAATGCCAGAAATACTGCAGAACTTGCTCAATCGCGCTCGAGACCTTTGGGGCAAGCTGGATAACACCAAGAAGATCACCGTCGGCGGCGTGCTGGCGGCGGCGATCATCGTCTTTGTGGCGCTGGCCGGCTTCTCCTCCGAGCCTTCAAAGGTCGCCCTCTACGACGGCTTGCGCGCCGAGGACTATGCCAACATTACCAAGGCTCTCGATGCGATGGGCTACGCCTGGACCGGTTCGGGCACCAGCGCCATCTACGTCGACCCCGCAAAGCGTCAGGAGATCATCACGCGACTGGCGCAGGACGATTTGATCCCCGCCGGCGTAGAAGGCTGGGAGATTTTCGACATGTCGCGCTGGGACGAGACGACCTTCGACAAGAACATCAAGTTGCATCGCGCCATCCAGGGATCCCTGGAGCAGATGTTGATGACTCTGGACTTTATCAAGAGCGCGCAGGTGCAACTTTCCATCCCGGAGCGCAACAACTTCCTCACAGACAGCGAACCGGTCAAAGCTTCCGTCGTTCTGACGCTGCGACCCGGCGTAGAGACGATCACGCGCAAGCAGGTGCAAGGAATCAAAAACCTGATCTACCGTGCTGTGCCCCGACTGGCGCGCGAGGACATTTCGATTGTGGACGCCAGCGGCAAGGAGTTTGCCGAGCCGGACGAGATCGACGATCAAAACCGACAGCTGGAATTGGTGGAGCGCAAGAAAGAGTTCGAGGAACGCGAGCGCCGCCGCTGGTTGGGCGAAATCTCCGGTCGCTTGAACGAGTTTTATCCTGCAGACCGCATTTCGATCATTCGTGTTGCATTGCAGATCAACTGGGACGAGGTGCACGAAAAGCAGTCGCTGGTCTCGCCAGTAGAAATGACGCCGGACAATCCGGATACGCCCTACTCGGAGCGCGAGATCATGCCCAATGGCACGCTGGTCGTATCTGAAAATTCACGCGATGAACGCTTCCGCGGCAACGGCTTTACTCCTGGCGGGCCAACGGGGACCGAACAACAGCTGCCCCCCGGCTACCGAGATCTGGATTACCAGCGATCGGAATACGGCAACATTGATACGATCCGCAATCACGAATTCAATCGTATTGAAAGGGAAATCACCCGTCAGCCCTGGGAAGAGCAATCGCGATCGATCGCCGTAGCGGTCGATGGCACCTGGAAGCGTACCGGCATGCGCGAGAAGCCGGACGGCGGCTGGGAGTACACTCGCGAATATACGGCGCCCTCCGAGGAAGAACTGAAAACGCTGCAGCGCCTGCTGAAGGCCTCGCTGCTTTTCAAGTCCTCGCGCGGCGACCAGATTGAGGTCAGCCACCTGCAGAAAGACCGCAGCGCCGACTTTGCGGCCGAAGACGCCGAACTAACCCGCGAGCGCATGATCCGTCAGCTGCTGATTGTCTCGGCGATCTCGCTGGCCGCCTTCTTGCTGGTTTATCTGCTCTATCGCGCCATCAAGAAGGAGATCGCCCGCCGGCGACGCCTGCGCGAGGAAGAACTGGCCGCCCAGCAGCAGTTGATGCGCGAGGCCGCTCTGCGCGTGGCCGACGAGGGTTCCGCCGAGGTTGAACTCTCCGTCGATGAAAAGGCGCGCCGTGAGATGCTGGAGAACGCAATGAACCTTGCGAGAGAAAAGCCGGACATGGTGGCCAAGCTGCTGCGCACATGGCTGGCTGAAGAATAAGGACCTATTGACATCCCTTTCTGGTCGCTCGGCGGCGTCGTTCAGGCGCCGCCTTTTTTTTCTCTGGCGCGGCGCCGAAAAGACGGCGTTGCTGCTGCGATTGCGCCGAAACTAAAGACCAGGGACGTCCCGCCGAATTTGCTTGCCGCTTTTGTGGCAGGCGGCCTCCTTTTTGAGGTCCGGTCGCGTCCATTAAGGCGTCATGCTGCAGTCCAAGAAATCGAACTTATCCGGCCGCCAGAAGGCGGCGATCTTTCTGATCACGCTGGGACCGGAAATTGCCGCCGAAATCTTTAAGCATCTGCGCGAGGACGAAGTTGAGACTTTGACCTTCGAAATGGCGCGGATCGATAAGATCACGCCGGAAGACAAAGAGTCCGTACTCCATGAGTTCAATGAACTCATGATGGCACAGGAGTTCATTACCAACGGCGGTATCGACTATGCGCGCGAAGTGCTGGAAAGAGCGCTGGGCACGCAGAAGGCGATTGATATCATCAACCGCCTGACTTCCAGCCTGCAAGTGCGGCCCTTCGATTTTATCCGCCGCACGGACCCGCAGCATCTTTTGAACTTCATTCAAAACGAGCACCCGCAGACCATTGCACTGATCCTCTGCTATCTGGAACCGCAAAAGGCGGCCTTGATCCTGTCCAGCTTGCCACACCAGATTCAGGCCGACGTAGCCAAGCGCATTGCCACTATGGAGCGAGTCAGTCCCGACGTGTTGCGCGAGGTCGAACGCGTGCTGGAACGCAAGCTATCTACCCTGGCCTCGGAGGACTACACCTCGGCCGGCGGCATCGACGCGGTCGTAGAGGTGCTCAACCTGGTCGACCGCGGAACGGAAAAGACGATCATCGAGGCGCTGGAAGAAGAAGACCCCGAATTGGCCGAAGAGATCAAGAAGAAGATGTTCGTCTTCGAAGACATCGTACTGCTCGACGACCGCGCGATTCAGCGGGTACTCCGTGAAGTGGATAACCAGGAACTGGCCAAGGCTCTCAAATCCGTCGACGCCGAAGTACAGGAAAAGATATTCAAGAACATGTCCAAACGCGCCGCGGCGTTGCTGCGCGAGGATATGGACTTTATGGGCCCGGTGCGCTTGAAGGACGTCGAGGACTGCCAGCAAAAGATTGTAAACATCATCCGCAAGCTGGAAGATGCTGGCGAGATCGTCGTCGCCCGCCACGGAGAAGAAGAACTGGTGGTTTGATGGGCTAACCAAAGGACGATCGTCTCCACAGTTTCTATGAAGGCTGCCTGCATTGCATAGACTTCTTGCTTCACTGCTCAGCATTTGCCTTTTTGTTTCGTGCATTACCGCTGCAGTGTCTCCGGGCATTCAGGCGCGGCGCCCGCTTCGGACGAGCGTCGCTTTGCTTGCCGATAGCGGCCTGGCGGCCTTGGCCATTGAGTCCTCGAAACCCGGTCTGGTCGCCCTTGGCTGGACCTATGGTCTCATGGCGTTGATGATCTGGGGTATCGATATGTTCCTGCGACCGGACACACACTTGGTCGCCCTCAATCAGCGCTACGCCAGCAGCGAGTTGCAGGCCGAAATTCTGCTTCGCACTGACGGAATGGCTGAATTCCAATTTGAAAGTCCAGAAAACTTCGCCTGCTATCACACCCGGTCGTGCGCCTGGCGATACGCAATTACCGATGATGGCTACGTGCTGTTGGCCCAGCCGGAGGCCATTCGCTATGGTTCAGGAAGCGGATATTTGCAGCTTCAGCCGGGGGGGGCGCTGCGCTGGACGGACGACAACGGCGCCTTCTTTGCCTTCCTTCCCGAATAGCCGGCAGGCGACGGCGGAAATACAACCCTCAATGCGGTTCGGACTCAGAAATCCCACTTGCGTTTGCAGGTCGGTCTGGATCGCTGCAATGGGATGACTTCTTCGCTTGAGCAAAACAAAAATCTGGTTCGTCGGTTCAACCTGGAGGTGATCGAAGAGGGCAGGGTCGAGAGCTTTCAGACGCTGGTGGCCGATGACTTCATCAACCAAACTGCCCCGCCTGGCGCTGCCAGGGGAGCGGAAAGTCTGCTGCACTTTTTCACTGAGATACTGCGTCCAGCTTTTCCGGATCTGCGGGTGGAGATCCACGATCAAGTTGCCGAAGGGGACCGCGTCGTAACACGAAAGAGCATCCACGGAACGCATCTGGGGCCCTTTATGGGAATTCCGGCCAGCGGCAAGAAGACAACCATCGAAGTGATTGATATTGTCAGAGTTCGGGATGGCAAATACGTGGAACACTGGGGCGCTAACAATTTGCAAAGTGTCATTGCAATGCTGGCTACGCCGGTAAACCGATGATAACTATGCAATCAACTCGATGGATACATTTGCTTTTTGCACCAGTTCTGGCGAGCTGTCTGCTATTCTTGGACTGCGGGTCTGGCGCCCCTGTCGAATTCAGAGCCGAGGATTGTGGATTCAAGATAACCATGCCCGCGGCGCCGGAAGTTAGCAAACAGCTGCTCAGCCATTCCGAGCGCGGCGATAACTACCTCTTCCGGTATTTTCTGACTGCTAAGAATGATCGCGAATACTTTGCCGTGTGCTACCGGATAGAACCGCATTTCGCCAATCGCGAAATCAAGCTCGTCTATGACGATTCGCAGCGCGCCCCCCTGGAAAAAATCAATGCTGAATTGCAGGGCAGCGAGGAGATTCAAATTCGCAATCATCCGGCGCGAAAGGTAGAATTTCTGGCCCTCCACCAAGGGCAGCGCAAGTACGGACAGATGCGGCTGGTACTGGTTGACAATCGGATGATCATACTTGGCTTTCGCGCCTCGGGGCCGGAAATACCAGCGGATATCAACAATTACTTTGAATCTTTTGATTTGCTGACGGAGTAGCCATCGCCTGGCGAGAGAAATCGATAGCGTCGGCCCTTTGCAGCGCTGACGCTTCTAGTCTGAAACGTCCATTACCACGAAAGTCACGTCGTCTTCGAAGATATCCTGTCCGCTCCATGAGCGCAGCCTCGCCAGCAAATCGTCTGCAAACTGGCGCAGCGGCCGGTCGCGCTGTTCGACAAGAAATTCAATCAAGCGTTCCCGTCCAAATTCCTCGCCTCGCAATCCGCCGGCTTCTGTAATCCCATCAGTATACATGAAGATCCTGTCGCCTGAATGCAAAGGCGTTCGCAGGGTGTTGTAGTCCCCCGACCATGGAAGCTCCGCGAGCACCGGTCCAGGAGGCTTAAGCAGCAATGGTTCTTTCGATCCGGCCTTTAGAAGCATCAGCGGCGGATGGCCGGCGAAAGAGACAGAAAGACTTGAGTCTGGCAAATCCACGAAAGCGTAGGCTGCCGTAATAAACTGTCCGGCAAGCCGTTTGGCAAGCGTGCTCCGAATTTGATTGAGCACCTCCGCCGGCTGATCGGCCAGGGCGGCAGTTCCGCCAAAGGCAATCTTCAGCATCGCGGCGCCAATAGCGGCCGGAATGCCGTGTCCACAGACATCGGCGATAATAACCCCAAGGCGTCCTTCCCCGGGATGCTGGAAATCGTAAAAGTCGCCTCCTATAGATTGTTTAGGCAAATAAAATACTTGAATTTCGATGCGAGGATCTACGGGTAATGGGTCGGGCAAGATCGAGCGCTGCAGTTGCGTGGCAAGGCGAATCTCCTGTTGCAATGTAGCCAATTCGCGCTGTTCGCGCGCTGCTCGCTTCATGTTCAGAAGGGCGTTCACGCGCGCCAGCAACGGCGCCTTTTCTACTGGCTTGGGAAGGTAGTCGTTGGCGCCAGCTGCGAAGCCGTTGAGCAAATCTTGAGACTGACTTCGAGCAGTCAGCATCAGCACCGGCAATTCGGCCAGCGAATAGCGCTGTCGAAGCCTTCGGCAAATTTCAAGGCCATTCATCCCTGGCAGCATGACATCAAGAAGCAGCAGATCCGGAGGCGCCGCCTGATCAGCATTCAGTAAGGCGAAGACCCCCTCGCTACTGCGTGCGGAACTCACCCTGACTTTGATTACGCTCAAATAGTTGGCAATTACCTGGACATTGACCGGTTCATCGTCCACTACCAGGACGTGAGCTTGCCAATCCTCTTTGGTCACACCTTGCAATCTGTAAGTTGATTCGGGCGTAGCCGGCGTTCGGACATTAAGACTCGAAGAAGTTTCCGTGGCGCGCGTGCCGTGCTGCACCCATTCGACGCTGCTTTCCGTGTCCTCATGTACAGCGCAAGGCAGACTAAGAGTGAAGCGACTGCCGCGCCCGAGTTCCGACTCCACTCGCAACTTGCCGCCATGCAAATCGGCAAGATGATTGGCAATGGCCAGGCCAAGACCGGCGCCTCCATGCCGTCGAGCGCTTGATCCGTCGACCTGCTCGAAGCTCTCAAAAATCCTCAATTGCTTTTCGACTGAAATTCCGATGCCTGTATCCGCGACCGAAAGTTCCAGCATGCCATCATTTGCTATCTCTGCATCTATCCTTACAACTCCAAGGTCAGTGAATTTCAGCGCATTTCCAAGCAGATTCAGAAGTATCTGCAGCAATCGATCCTCGTCCGCCAGCGCTCGCGGCAATCCGTCGGGGCACTGATTCTCAAGTTTGATTGGTCGGCCGTCGAGCAAGGGAGTGCACAATTGGACGCACAGCTCAGCAACGGCGCGCAGGTCAACGGAACGGCGGTGGAGCAGAATATCACGTTGCTTTAGCCGCGAAAAGTCAAGGATATCATTGATTAAGCTGTTCAGTCGTCGTCCGCTGGCGGATATCAATTGCAGATTATTGCCCACACCTGGAGCCACCGGCCCTTCCGCCCCTTCCATCAAGGAGTCAGCCAGCCCAATGATGCCGTTCAACGGCGTCTTGAGTTCGTGCGATGTATTTGTCAGAAACTCATCTTTCAGACGGTCCAGACGCGATAGTTCGGCATTCTTAAATTCAAGTTCGGCCGAATATGCCAGAACGCGACGTTGCGTCTCTCGCTGACGTCGCCACAGGAGGGCGCCTTGCGCCAATATTAGAATGACTACGCTGGCGGGCATCAGGCGCGGCGCCAACGGTCCGGCAATCAGATCATGCAAGATAAGCGGAAGCGCCAGAAGAAATCCAAGAGTCAGAATTCGCGCATCGGAATTCCCGCCGAGACCAGCGTGTAAACTGAGTCCTATCAGCAAACAAAGATCCAGCGCTTCGACGACATTGAAATAGGGAAAGGCGTCGGCAAAGAAAGGAAAGTCGAATGGGGCTGTTGCAAGGGCAAATACGCCGTAAAGGAAATGCGGGATAAGTACGTAGCTCAAGATGCGCCGATGAATACCCCCCAGCACCGCAGCAAAAAAGGATAGGATCGCAATACAGGCTACGATGTCGGCAATTGCCGACAGGACAACCAGCAGAGCTGGCGCATCAAAAATTAGCTGGCGAAGTCCGGCATCTTGAAAGTAGGCTATCCCCATAGCTGCACAAAATAGTCCCAGGAAAAGGTAAGCCCACTCATTGCGGTTACGCAGAAAGACCAAAATCGGATAGAGCGAAAAGAGCATTGCGACGATAGACAGCAGGAGTACATGTAAATCTCGTTGCAGCATATCCTGCTGCAGTTCAGCGCGCGAACCAAGCAGGCTAGATCCAAAGACGCCAATATCGTGGTAGTCCGAATAAATTCGCAAATAGATGAACTTTCCCTGGTAATTCGGCGGCAGGGCAATGAAGTGCTTGCGCCATCCCGGGAATTCAGCCTTGCCGTCGGTCCTGATCTTTCCAAAGTGATAGATCAGCTGACCATCGAGATAAGCCTCGAAGGCGTAGTCTACGCTGAACAAGAATAACGTTGGATCACGCCACGCCCCGTGACCCAGTTGCACGCGTTGCCAGAGGTGATCCTGTTCGCCGCGACCCTCCGGTTGCATTCCGGCAGGCAGGGTGCGCCAGTGCGTCGGACTGCTGTCCTCCAACCATGCAAACTGATTCGCGGCATTTCGCGGCGAGTCGCCCCAGCGATATTGCCAGCTGTCGTCAAGATGGAGCGCAGCTGAATTATCGGGCCATCGAGTCGAATCGCCGCAAAGCGTACAAAGTACGAGGACGCCTATTGCACAGAGGAATCGTCCGCACCATCGCAGCGCGCCTAACACCAATTCTGGCATTTTGATCGATATTGAGGGCGCTGCGGCATTGGTCAAGTACAGCAGGCGCCGGCAACGACAACCTGAGACCAGCGTCAAGAGTCCGGTTATGCGCCTAAAACCGACTGCGTCCGAAGTCAGGGGCAGTACAAGCGCTTGCTTACTGCGGCCACCTTTAAATGTAGCTTCCGGGCGCGATCACTGCCGCTTCCTGTATTTTCCAGATCCAGCGCACGATCCAGCATTTTAGTAGCCCGCGAATAGTTCTCCACAGCCGCGTAGGCCTCGCCCAGCGTGATCAAATTACGTACTAAACAGGGTTCGCGCAAGCGGACGCGTTCGCCATGGTCAATAGCTTCTTCGTAACGCTTAAGTCGCTTGCATAGCGCCGCGGCCAGCGCAATCATCTGAGTGTCGCCTGGCTGCTGAGCTATGAGTTGTTCGACAAAGCGAAGGGCGCTCTGATATTCTCTGCGATCGAGATGCAGTCGAATGATGGACCGAAGAGCGGGCAGGTAATTCGGATCAAGCTCTAGCGCCTTGTTCAAATTCTCTTCAGCCTCGTCGATTTTTCCCTGGCTGATCAAGACCAGAGATTCTCTGCGCATGGCACTGGCTTGCTTCTGGTCCATGTTGCCTGCCTCTGTTGCGGCTTCGGCTCGATAGACAATACGCATCAGCGAGAGATCGTCCGTCAGCTCGCCAATTTCCTGCAGGCGCCGAGCGATTTCGTCCAGTTGCGCCCCGGCTTCCTCTACGACGCGCGGAAACAGAGTCTCATCCTCATTGATGTATCGTTTTCCGGGCGCCTCGGGTTGGATTGCGATATCATCGCGGCCGTCGGAACCGAGTATCAGTACGTCCCCCGGAATCAGTTGCAGCGTCAGTACGCGCAATTGGCTGCGCAGACCAGCGATCCCCAGTTTGCGAAACATGACTTCGTCCTCAAAGAACCCAGCCTTGCCATTGCGGTAGAGCACTCCAAAAGGGTGCTCTACATTCACATAGTACAATAAACCGCTGGCGTCATCGATTACGCCCAGCGCCATGGAGCAAAGCATACTGCCATCGAAACTTTCGAAGACGCCCTGTAGTTCCTGAAAAGCATTTTTGATCCAGCGTTCCGGCGTTTGCTCCTTCAGCACAGGCATGTTCTTGCTTCGTTCCATCAATGATTCGAACACAGCCCCAAGCACCAGGGCGCCGCCGGCGCCCTGTAGAGATTTGCCCATGGCATCGGCATTGAGGAATACAGTGTGCGGACGACCGCGCAGTAGAATGCTGTGGGAGCTGCAAAAGTCGCCGCCAATCTCCTCCTTCCACTTTCGAAAAGCGAAGCGCTTTTTCTGACGCATCAGATATTCAACGTCCACTGTGTCGCTGGTGGAATCGTTGGCAGTCAGGGGCTTGATCAGGAGCAAAGTTAAAAAGTAGTCTGCATCTTGCTGGTGCTTCAGCTCTTGCACTCGCGTCAACGTGTTCTGCAACTCGGCGGTTCGCTCGCGCACTCTGCTCTCGAGATTTTCGGCATACTGTTGCAATCGCACTCGCGCCTCGCGGATCGATGCTACCATTCCGTTAAACGAGCGGGTCAAAAATCCGATCTCGTCGGAAACGGCAACGGGCACTTCAATGTCCATTCTGCCATCGTTGACCTGTCGGACGCCTTCCAGCAATCGATCCAGCGGTCGAACCAGGCTGCCCAGGAAGAAGAAGCGGAAGCCGACCAGCACTGCCAGAACGACGCCCAGGAAAATCAGCCCCAGGATCAAGCCTGTCTGATGGATCTGCTGGCGATAGGCGGCATACGAAAACCCGGCCTCGTAAACCCGGCCAGAAGGGCTGTATTCCATGAAGACAACATAGCGTCGGTCGCCGGCGCTGCGGTAGTAACGCGCGCCGCGGATATGGCGATAGGCAAAGACATTCAGAATGCGGGATCTTAAATCGGCATCCCCAGACGGCAGGCCGTTTTGCAAATGCTGCTGAATCATTGTACGGGCGACAGTCAGACCAAGGGGGAGGGAGAGCGCATATTTGCTGATCGCTGGGCGGAAGTCGACAGTCGGCAGTCTCTCGATTTCCTCCGCCGCAGCAGTGTCGACAAATTCCCGGTGCCGGCGTGCAAGGTCCGTTTGTTGCATCTGAGTTTCGCCGCGTTGGACCTGAAACGTCCCCTCATTGAGATCGTAACAGGCAAGATACTCAAGGTCTTCGATTGGATAGTCGCGATCTACAGTAAGGCGCGATGTTTGCTCGCGGCGCACCTGATCGTAAGCAATTTCTTGCTCCTGGAAGGAATGGTAAGTCACGAAGACCATTACCACCATCAACGTCACCAGGCTGACGCCTACGATTTTGCCCATGAATGTAGTGCGATCAGTTGTATTGTTGAAGTAGATCAGGAGTGCGCTGAAGAGACCGAGCAACGACATCAATACCAGAAAAGTCTGGTGAACGTCGCGACTGATCGTACCATTGCGACTCAGTATGTTTGTAGCCGCGGGTACAACGCCAGCGAAAATCATACACAGCAGAATAGCTGCGATCGCGATGCGCTTTTGTTTGCGAACAGCGATATGGCGCCCGCCGACCACAATAAGGTAGACGCTATTCAGTGCGACCAGCAGAGCGACCAGCCGCGTAGGACCTTCGGCGTCGAAATCCCAGAGGTGCCCGCGAAATGAATAGATTCGTGACGCATGAAAGGTTTCTACGTAGAAGAATACACTCAGACCCAGCGCCGCAGCATACTGGACAAGCAGAGAGATGTACGCAGTTCGCCGGTATTTTGTGTCAGGAAAGTGGAAGAAAATCTGCGCATAGTGGGGATGAACAAGCAGCGCGGCGGGTACGCTTAACCAACGGTGAAATGCGGCATGCGAGTCGTACCAGGCGTGCGCAGGCAAAAATGCCAGTATGAATAATCCGGAGTAGAGGTAGCCAAGCCCCAGGTGCAGGGTGCTTCGCGATCGATCCGGTATGGAAAGGAACACAAAAGCGCAAACCAGCAGATAGAACAAGGCGCCGATGACAATCGAAAGCCCAAAGAAGTTGATGTAGATCGGACCCATCGCACTGTCCTCTTTCGTCGATCGGGCGACTCAGCCGAGACGGGCGACGCGAGAAACTGGCAGAAGGCGCAGAATATACTTCATGATATTCCAGGGAAAGACCGGGACCGTGGACTCTTGAACTTCGCGCTCGATCAGGTCAGCGATGATCCGACAACCTTTTTCAACCGAAACCAAAAAGGGCCGATTCTTGATCTTGCGATTCAGTGGCGTGTCAATGTATCCGGGGAAAAGGGTGGTGACTTTGATGGGAGAATTATAGAGCTCGGCGCGCATTGCCTCGGCATAGACGGCGATGGCGGCTTTGGAAGCGCTGTAGGAAGCGCTGCCAGGAAGGCCTCGAAACGCGGCTACGGAGGATATTGCAACCGCCTGACCGAATCCCTGGCGGCGGAAAAAAGTGACAGCGGCATCAAGAGTCGCCATTGCGCCGATCACGTTCGCTTCGATGACGGCGCGATCTGCGGCGAAATTACCGCCGCCAACTCGTCCGGCGCTGCCAAGCCCAGCGCCGGCAACGATGATATCCAGCTTTCCGAGGGCTCGAGCTGCTTCTTCAATGTGACGCGGCAACTCGTCGTAGTCCGTTACGTCCAGCGCGTAGATTTCTACGCGACGTTCGGGATGGCGCGCCTTGATTTCACTGCGCAGTGATTGCAGCGCATCCATGCGGCGCGAGCAGAGCGCCAGATCATAGCCTCGCGCTCCAAATTCCAGCGCAAGTTGATGGCCAATTCCGGAGCTTGCCCCGGTGATCAAAATCGATTTCATTACCCAGACCTTTCCCCGGTGAAGGAGTGGGTTTTATTATAACGTTAGAGTTAACTCTAATGTCAAAATCGCGGACTGCTTTTTTCTGAGGCTGGATTTCCTTGCCAGCAAACTGGAAGAATATTTGCGTCGCCGGGCGCGGTGCGGCGCCAGCAATCAGATCAGTCCAGAGTAGGCGGCTACCTTTTGCTGAATACTTGCTTCCAGCGACTTGCCGCTCTCATCAAGGCGTTCCTTGCAATTCTGGCAGATGCCGATGCTGCCTGGGCGGGCAGCCACCGGATAGTGGCTGCATCGTGGGCAGGTAAAATAGAGCAATTTGAACTCCATATTTCGAGAGCCTCCATTCCTCATGAAGCGCAGCGACACATTGTTTTGCACTGCACTAAAAGCGCAAGGCCTTTTCAGTTCAGCCCCGAATTCCGCTCGTATATATACTTAGACGAACAGGGGCGATTTCTGGCCTCGAATTCCTGCTGCTTTGATGGTCTTACTATACTCCTTCGGTCGACTGCCCCTAAGCCATAAGCCCTGTCGGAAGGCTTCTGCGAGCCCCGGGACGGAAAGGGAATTGACCCTGTCGCGGCGCACTGCTGCGCTCTTTCTTGATGTCACGCCGCCCAGGGGCTCGCAGCCAGCAAGTGCGCTTTGTTCCGGCCGAGGGCGCGTCGCTCTTTGCGCTGCGACGTCCATTCCGTGCCGTACTCAGTCGGACGGGCGACCCGCACATCATACGCATCCGGCTGCTGGACGAGGCGCAGGACGCGCTACAGTCGAGTGTGCAGAGTCCAGGGGATGCGCGCTCCGATGCGCTGGCGGTCATAGACCATGTCACGATCAAGTTGATTGAAGCGGTTGTTCTCCTGCTCGATGCCGGCGATGCCCGTCAACGGACTGCAGCAGTCGAGGTTATTCACCACGCTCTAAAGCAACTCATTCGTGTTCGCAGGGATGCCGCAGTGGATCCGAATTCGGCACGAAGCGAATTGGTCCAGCTCTTGAGCGACCTGCGCAACCTTGAGGTCATTGCCGAAGACGAAATGCAAAATCCATCGCCTTCCTGAGCGCCGCCGGTCATCGCTTCAGTTGACCGCATTGTGCTGCGCCAGAAAGTGAACCCTGGAGTCAGAAGGCATGAGCGTTGCTCGCGAACTATTTCGATACGACGTCGCACGGCATGTAATTTCGACCACGCCCTGGCTGCAGAGCCTGGTGTATGCCAGATTGCAACCGGAGGGAGTTGAGGAGTTGCCCTCTGGTCCGCTGGAACGAGGCGCGGCTGGCGAAAAGAATCAGTTGCTGCGCGAATATGTCGATCGCCTTGTCGCTGAACCATCGCGACGCCTGCAGGAATTGCAGGAATATTTTGGCCGCGAGTCCATACCTTTCGATCCATACATAACACGAAAGAGCTATGGCGTCGAAAAGAAGTCGCAACAGTACTTTAGCGACCTCGCGGGGCCGCGGCTGAAAAATGCCTATCTCTTGATTGACCCGATTTCTGGCATCCGCGTTCAGGGGCAGGCCGATGTGCGCTATGTCAGCCTCGTCGATTTGAAGTCATTGCATGGCCGGTTGGGGGAGGATGGTATTTTGGCGGCCTTCCACCGAAAGCCGCAGGGTCGCAGCTGGAAGGACGACATCATTGAAAAGAATCAGTATCTAATTACATTTTCAAGATACATCGCATACGTATATGATTCTGAACATTGCATTATCCATATGTTGCGTTCGCAGCCACAGTTGAGTGCGATAAAGGCAGCTCTGCAATCGTATCGCGACCGCTATTCGTCGATCCAGGTAGAATTTGTTTGAGGCCAAAATAGAGTGACTCTTACAACCTTACTTCGAACAATCTTGAGCCTGTGTATGATGCTGGCCGCTGTCGGCTGCTTGCCATGGCTGTCGCTGCGCGGGGATTCCGCTCCGCAACCGGCCTCCGCCGCAGGCGCACCGCCGCTTTGCGTCGCTGGCAGATCGGAACTGGCTGAGGCGCGATTGAACTACTTCGCCAGCGGCGGCTTCTATCTGGGCGCCTGGGAGGGACTGAGTCCGGCTGGCGCTGGCCTGCGCGGCTATTGTAACGGCGACTTGTTAGCGGCACAGTATGAGGGCCAATTCAAGGGCGGCGTTCTGGATGGCCAGGGGGTCCTGCGATGGTCAGATGGCGCCAGCCTGAGCGCAATCTGGATCAATGGCCTACCGGTACGCGATATCCAGGTTCAATCTGGCGGGCATTTTTATCGATTCGAGGAAGCGACCTGGATGCCAACCGCCGACGCGGAGGTTTTCCGCGCCAGTTTACGCACCCCATCAGGCAGCCTGAATGCCGAATTTCGAAGTGGCGCCCTTAGCGGCGTTCCACGCTGGCAGGCCCCCATTGAGTCCGGGGCCCGCTAGCGTTCCAATTCTCTCGGACTGAATCAGCCGTGGTGGCGTCCGCCGCGATCTCCTCGATCGCCACGATCGCCCCCGCGCTCGCCGCGGCCGCCGCCCCCGCGCGGACCGCGATTGTCCTCAGCCTGGTTCACGCGAATCGTTCGCCCATCAAGGTTCTGCCCGTCCATTTCCGCCATTGCCCTGGCTGCATCTTCCTCCTGGCTGAAGGTTACAAAGCCAAAACCGCGCGAGCGGCCGGTATCTCGATCCAGGATGACCTTCGCCTCTTCGACGGCGCCAAATTGTTCAAAGCTACGGCGTAATCCATCGTTGTTGGTATTCCAACTCAATCCGCCGACGAACAGCTTGCGGGACATGGGAAACCTCAGAATTCTCAAGTAGCAGCGGCGACGCCCTCTGCGCTGCAGGGTAGACAACTCACACTGCTCAGCGCGAAAAGAGCAGCGCCCCGAAGAACAGAAAACAATTTTTTTTGTCCGCCGGGTCCTAGCTGACGGTAAAAAGCAGTGCTAGGTAGCCGCCGCTGAGCGTTAAGGTCCCGGCAAAGCTGACGCTCAGATAGCTCAATCGAAGCTCCATGCGGCCGACAGGGGCGCCCGGGGTTTCCAACCAGATCGCACGCACCAATCGAAAATAGAAATACAGCGACAATGTCGACGCCAGCGCGCCGGCAATGATTGTGGCGCCCAGCAAGGCGTTGCCCTTTGCCAGAAACTCCTGTCCTGCGGCGTAGAAGGCGGCCAGCTTTGCAGCAAAACCCGCCGATGGGGGAATTCCGGCAAATGCGAAGATAGTTGCGGTCAAAGCTACTGCAAGCCAGGGCAGGCGCCGCCCAAGGCCGGCCAGGTCGCGCAGCTCATCGACGTCGCTCTCAGCCGTACCCAGCATCATCATCAGAGCAATAATCGTTGCTGTTTGCAGCGCATAGATCATCAGGTAGAATTGCCAGCTCCAGGCGCCTCGTCCGCCGACGGAAACGGCCAGCAACAGAAAGCCCGCGTGCACGATAGCGGAGCTGGCCAGCAGTCGCTTCAAATTGGGTTGAGTCAGACCCTGCAAGCCGCCAAAAAGAAAGGACAGGATTGCCGCGCCAAGCAAGAGCGGCGACCAGATCGCTTGCAGGCCAGCGAGAGGTCCCTGACAGAGCAGGGCCAGGCTTGCAAACGCCGCGATTTTTGCGGGCGCTGCGATCATCGACAGCGCCGAGAGGCTGGCGCCCTGATAGATGTCCGCCAGCCAGAAATGGAATGGCGCCGCCGCCGCTTTGAACAACAGCGACGAAAGTATCAACGCGAGTCCTGCGGCCCCCAGCCAGGCGCTGAGCGGGCTGCTGTATTGAAGCGCTGCCGCGATTGCACTGTATTGCGCGCTGCCGGTCGCGCCAAAAACCAACGCAATGCCAAAGAGCAGCATAGCGCCGCTCAGAATCCCAAGCAGCAAGTACTTCAATCCCGCTTCATTGGAGCGGCGATCAAACCGGCTCAAACCGACCGTGGCGGCCGAAAGGATCGAAGCCGTTTCGAAGGATAGAAAAAACGTGAGAAGGTCGGCCGCCAGGACTGCGTTCACTGCGCCGGCGCTCAAAATCAATTGCACGGCTCGCCAATCAGCGGGGTGGACACCCACCTTGTTCAGATACGGATCGCTCAGGACGAAGGCTACGGTGCTGAACAGTAAAATCAGAATGGCTGCCAGACGTCCGCCCTCTGTGATTACAATCGAACCGCCAAAAAAAGCCGCCCCAACGGGAAGCTTTGATATGTAGTACAAAGTAGCCACGCTTGAGAGGGCGCTGATGTAAGCCGAAGAGCGTTCGCTGCGAAATCGAATGGCCGCTGAGAGCAGCGTAACCAACGCGATGCCGGCCAACAGAGGGACTTGTGACAATAGATAAGCGTTCATAACAATCCCGTCTGATGCAGCATTGCCGTTTTTTGCACGGCCTGCTCAAGATACTGTAGCCAGTCTGCGGGCTGCAGACCAAAATAGATCCAGAGCGCCGCCATGCCTAAGGCCGCCAGCCCCGCTGGCCAGGATAACTCTGCTGCGCTGCGCTCCGCTGCAGGACTTGAGTTCAAGAAGCGACGATGATACTGTAGCATCAAGGCCATCGCGCCCGTCAGCAGGCCGACAAAGGCAACGATAGTCAAAGGCATGCTGAGTTTTGAGGCTTCAAATAGCATCGTCAATTCGGCGACAAAGCTGCCCATGCCAGGCAGACTGATAGCGGCCAGTGTTGCCGTCAGAAAGAAAGCTGCCAATCTTCGGTGATTTGCAAATAGGGCGCCGGCATGCTCGCTACAACGCGCCTCCAGTGCAAATAGCGCCGCCATTACCGCACCATGATTCAGCATCTGGTAGGCGGCGGCCGCAGCGCTGGCCCCTGAAGCGGGCGTGACAAAGCTTACGGCGACTCCCAGAGCGATCAGGTTAAGGTGCGAGAGCGAAGCGTAGATCAGTGTATCACGCAACGAGCTGCTGCCAAGGGCCAGGACGCCGCCCAGCAGAACGCCGGCGGCTGCCAGCGCCGCCATAGGCGAAGCAAATTCGCGCAGCTCGCCGGCAAAGGCAGGCGCCATCATCAGCAGTCCAAAAGCGCCAAGCTTGGAAAGCGCGCCAGAAAGCAAGGCTCGTGCGCTGGCTGGCGAACCACGGTAGGCGGCCAGCATCCAGCCATGCAGCGGAAAGAGCGGCAGCTTGATTAGAAAAGCGGTCAGCATACCAGCCATGGTCCAGCGCCGCGCAGTTGGCGACATCTGGGCGACAATGGCCGGCAGTTCGCGCCAACCCGGGTCTCCGCCGTTGACCGAAAAAATAGCGCCCAGCGCAGCGAGCAGCGTCAACGAACCAAGCAGCGTGAAAATGAAAAAGCGCGTCAGAGCCGAACGAGCCTCGCTGCTATCCTGGTTCCCAAACAGGCCAATCCAGAAATAGACGCCAATGAGCGAGAGCTCAAAGAAAACATAGAAAAAGCTCAAAGAGTTAGCCAGGAAAGCGCCGCCAATTCCCGCCTGCGTAGTCAGGAGTGCAACATGCCAGGCCCGCTTGCGTGCAGAAGCCTCCTCAGGTAAGAAGCATTGCACAGCGCCGGAACTCAATGCCAGTGTCAGAAGGGCGATTGCCGATACTCCACCCAGCTGAAAGGAAGGCTGTAGCTGCCAGCCGCCGGCAATGGCATGCAATTGCGGTCCCTGCCAGACGAGAGCCTCAGGCGCCACAAAAACCGCAAAGAGTGAAGATAGGGCGAGGGACAGGATGTAGAGCCACTGACCCGCTCGACCCAGCAAACCCTGCAGCGAGTCCCTCCCGGGAAGTGCGAGGTGCAGCGTCGCAATAACAAAGGGCAGGAGCGCGAGAAATAGCGGCAGCAGTGTGATCATTGTTCAGCGCTCCGTCTCTGTAAGCTCACAACGAGGCGCCCGATAGCCAGAGCGCAATGGCCAGCCCGGCGGCTGCTGCGGCCGCCATCCACGCGGCGTACTCGTTCAACAGGCCAGCGAGCAGTCGACGCACTCGTCCGCTTGCGGCCAGCATCAATTGTCCGATCATTCCGGGCGCTCCGCCCTCGCTTTCTGGGTCGGCGAATGCTGACGCCGTCCGCGCTAGCTGCAGCAACGGTTCGGCCAAGAGCTTGCGATTGATATCATCGAAATAGAAGTTCCGCTCCAGCGGACCGCGTGGCGTAGCCAGCCAGCGAACATAGCGCTGCCAGCGACTGCGTACCGAGGGCGTTGCAAAGTTGGCAAAAACAGCAACAGCAAGCGCTACAAAGACCAGTGCATGCAGCCAATCTGAATCTGCGTGCAGTTCGGGACCCCAGCCGGAGTAGAAGGATTTTTCCAACCAGCCCATGCCGCGTGCAATGCCGCCGGCCACCGCGGCCACGCTGAGCGCTACCAGCGTCAGCCGAATCCAAACGCCGCTTTCGCGCCAGTGAGCGCTGCGACTATCATCCGGATTCGATTCCAGATAGCCCAGCAGGCGAAAGGTATAGAGCACGGTTATCAATTCAGCTGCAAAAACCAGCCAGTAAGCGCTGGCGCCAGCGATGCCCCACGGGCCCGCAACAAACTGGCTGTGAGCCAAACTTTGAAGGATTGCCTCCTTGCTGTAGAACGAGGCCGATGCAAAGGGAAGAGCGCCAACCGAGCCAATGGCCCCGACCCAAAATGCAACGCGTGTTACAGGCATCCGGCGCAAGACGCCCTTCAATCGGTGCAGGTTCTGTTCATGATGGGCAAAATGAATGATGCTGCCGGCGGCAAGGAACAACAACGCCTTGAAGGCCGCGTGGGCAAACAAATGCTCCATCGCCGCGCGCGGCGCGGAGGAGGCATGAGCCACAAACATCAGCCCCAGATTGGCCAATGTGGAGTAGGCCAGCGCGCGCTTGATATCAGCCTGGTAAGCTGCGAGTACCGAACCCAGAAGCAGTGTAATAATTGCTGCAATCAGCAGTACAGCCTGCACTACAGGGGCTGCCACAAATACCCAGCTCAACCGTGCTGCCAGATAGACGCCCGCTGTTACCATTGTCGCGGCATGGATCAATGCGCTGACTGGCGTGGGGCCGGCCATTGCGTCGGGGAGCCAGACATGCAGTGGGATTTGCGCTGACTTGCCGGCAATGCCTCCCAGCAAGAAAAAGGCGGCGATGACGATCCGGCCGCTATTCAGCGCTTCGCTGCCATCCAGCGCTTTGAAGTTGGCCTCCATCGATACGTAGTCGGCGGCGCCCAACTCGCGGTAGAGCAGGAAGGCGCCCAGTAAGAAGAAGACATCGCCAATACGATTGGTGAAGAAGGCCTTCCACGCTGCGGGAGGTGCAAAGCTTTCCTTCCAGTAGTGCCCGATTAACAGGTAGCTGGCCAGTCCAACGCCTTCCCAGCCTACAAAGGTGAGAAAGATGTTGTCGGCCAGGACCAGAATCAACATCGCTGTCAAGAACAGACTGAATCCTGCAAAATAGCGCGAGGAATTCTCGTCATGCTCCATATACTGAATCGAGTAGAGTGCGATGAGCGTCCCCGCAATGCTGACCAGTAGCGCCATGGCCAGCCCGAGCTGGTCTGCAGAAAGCGCCATGCTGGCTTGCAGCGCGCCCACGCCCACTGCACCGAAGCGAATCCATTCACCTGGCGCGGCAATCCAGTTGGCGGTCGCCACGCCTTGCACGGACGCCAGCAGAATAAAGCACGAGGCGCTGGCTGTTGCCGCGGCCACGCTGAGCCAACCGCAAAGGACGCCGGGCAGTCGCCGTCCATAGATCGCCAGCAGCGCCGCATTCACTCCAGGCAGAATGGCGCCAAGCAGCAAGGCCGATTCGCTATTCACGAAGCATCTCCCAACTTTCTCAATTCGGAACTCTCTACTGCGCGCGAATTGCGAAAAACCGCAATCAGCATCGAAAGTCCGATGGCCGCTTCCACGGCGGCCACGCCAATCGAGAGCATGTAGAGATAGTGGCCAGTTTGTGTTTCTGGCCACAGGAAGCGATTCAGCGAAACCAGAGCAATGTTTACGCCATTGAGCATAATTTCCAGCGATAGGAAAATCTGCAGCATGTTGCGCCGCAGAAAGACGCCAAAACCACCGGCGGCAAAAAGGATGACCGCCAGCGCCAGACAGGCTTTGAGATTGAAAAAGGTCATCGCACATTCCTTCCGCGGCTCAGATTGACAGCCAGGATGATGCCGCCCAGGATCAACAGGCCCAGCATCTGCAATGATATCGTATGCGGATTTTCTAATGGATTTTCAAATAGCAGCCGACCGATGGCCCGTACCGAACCAAATTCACTCTGGACCTCAACGGCGCCGCCCGCCGGCAACAAAAGCACCAGCCACAGTCCGGAGCCTGCAATCGCCAGGCTGGCAAGTGCAGCCAGTAACCGCGTGCGCCGTATGTAAGGCGGCGGAGTGAGGCGTTCGCTGGAGGGTCCTGGGCTCGGGTTAATCATCATTACAACGAACGTAAAGAGAACAAGTATGGCGCCGGTGTACACCAGCACCTGCAGGAGGCCGGCCAGAGGCGCGTGCAGCATCATATAGATGCCGGCCGTCGGCAGGAACGAGACGATCAAGAAAAACGTCGCTCGCACTGGATTTTCAGCAAACACAGTCCAAAGCGATGCCACAATGATGATGCCCGCCAGGACCAAAAAAAGCAGATCTTGCGCTGTCAAATCTATCATGAATCGATCCGCACTGCTCAATTGTTCAGCAGCTTCTGCATGTCGTAGATGAAGTCCTTGCGATTGTCGTGCACAATTGGCGTGCGATTGGTCATTTCGATTGCCGCCTTGGGGCAAGCTTCCACGCAAAAGCCGCAGTAGATGCAGCGAAGCATGTCGATCTCGAAAACAGCCGGGATCTTGTCGCGGCCCTCCCAGGCCTCCGGCGCCTGTTGCGCTTCGATGTGAATGCATTCCGCCGGGCAAGCCGTCGCGCACATGAAGCAGGCTACGCACTTCATGTGACCCTGATCATCGCGCGTCAGTCGGTGTTCGCCGCGGAAGCGCGGACTGACCGGCGGCGGCGCCTCGGGGTACTGCGCCGTCACCGGCGGGCGCAGGAATTGGCCCAACGAAATCATCAGGCCGCGTAGAATAGCGGGGATCTGCAGCAGCAAGGCGCGAAAACCGTAGGGCCGCACCGATCGTCGCAGATCGGCGCCCATTGGACGGTGCATTTCAGCGGAGCTCATAGAATCCCCCTGAGACGTTCCACAACCAATACGGTCAGAAACACATTTACCAGGCCCAGCGGAATGAGCCGCATCCAGCCCAATTTCATCAACTGATCCCAGCGCAAGCGTGGCAGCGTCCAGCGCACCCACATGAAAAAGAAAATCAAAGCAAAGACTTTGGTCATAAAAATGCCGAAGCCAAGGAGTGCGGCCGGCCAGCCTGGCGCGGCCAGATCATTGACGCCGGGCAGAGTATAGCCGCCCAGAAAGAGCGTTGTAATCAGCGAGCACATGGTAAAAAGCGCGGCATACTCGCCAAACATAAACCACGACCAGCGCAGCCCACTGTATTCGGTGTGATAGCCGCCCACCAGCTCTTGTTCCGCTTCTGGTAAATCAAAGGGCGCGCGGTTGGTCTCCGCAAAGGCGGCGATCAAGAACAGGAAAAAGGTCAGCGGCTGCAGGAAAATATTCCAGGCTGGCAGCCAGCCAAAGAGCAGATGGTTTTGCTTTTCGACGATTGTTGCCAGATCCAGCGAACCGGTCAGCAAAACTACCGAGATCACGGCCAGACCGAGCACGATCTCATAGCTGACCAGCTGTGCGCAGGACCGAATTCCGCCCATCAACGAGTACTGGTTGCTGGAAGACCAGCCGGCATAAGCAATTCCGTAAGAGGCCAGCGACGAAAAGGCCATGATTGCCACCAGCGCCAGATCGGCGCGGGTGACAGAGATCAGAATATCTGAATCGCCAAGCTGCAGATCGCCCATCGGGATCAGCCCGAAGGAAACCACCGCCGGCATAAAGGTCATCACTGGAGCGATAAAGAAGATAAAACGATCAGCGCCGCGGGGCGCAAATTGCTCTTTGAACATCAGTTTACCGGCATCAAAGAGCGTTTGCAAAAGGCCAAAGGGCCCGGCGCGATTGGGCCCGATACGACGCTGAAAGCGAGCGCTTACCTTGCGCTCCATCCAGACCAGCAGCGGCACCATTGCCAGTAGAAGGGCGAGGGCAAATCCGGCCTTGGCCAGTACTATGGATAGGTCGTGAGACACGATACTCCCCCGGTCTAAGCTCCGACTGGAGCCCCTTTTTCAATTCGAATGCGCAGGCGCTGCAACCACTCGGCCTCTGGTAGCGCTTCGGTCGGACCCTGAACTGCAGGAGCAAAGCTTTGCTCGATACCCTGACGATTGGTAAAGCTGCCGCTCTTTTCGAAGTGACTGAGGCCTGGCAGAACAACCGCGGCATTGGGGCCTTCGCTGAGAGAGCTGCTGGCAAAGTCGATGACCACCAATTTCTCCGCAGTTCCAGTGATGCGCGCCATCGCCGCCGAAGGCTGCAGTTCAGGAGTACAGGAGGCGATGAGCACGACATCAAAGCTCTCGCTGGCAGAAATGTTTTCTATTGCGCTGCCAGCGCCCAGGACCTTCTCCAGGCCGGCGCGATTTGGATTGCGATCGCCGCTGATAAAAAATCCCGGGAAGCTCTGATCCGCGCCCTCGGCGCGCGCGAAGTAGGCGACGCGTCCCTGCCGCAAAGCCGAAGCCAGCGCTTTGCCCTCCGCAATTGCTTCGTTGGTGCAAAAGGAACTTAACAAAATCAAGGGGCGATGCGCCGCAGCCAGGAGCGACGCACCGAGTTCGATGGCCTCGCTGCCCTGTGTGGATGCTCCGCGAATCAGAGGCTCGGCCAGGCGGTTGCGGCTAAGATATTCAAAGCTCAAGCGGCCGTGGTCGCACATCCATTCTTTGTTCACAGCATCATTGCGCCGCGGCACAATCCGCTTCACCTGTCCGGCCCGATCGCTATCGACCCGCGTGTTGCAGCCGACAGAGCATTCAGCACACAGCGAAGGTTTGCGATTCAGGTACCAAACGCGCTGTTGATAGAGAAAATCCGCCGAAACCAGGGCGCCCACCGGGCAGACATCAACGACGTTCATTGACAGCGGGTTATCCAGACTCTTGCCCGGAAAAACCTGAATTTCGCTGCGGTCTCCGCGGTTGGCCACCGTCAATTCGTGGCCTCCGCTGATTTCATTAGTAAACCGGACGCAACGCGTACAGACGATGCAGCGCGAGCCCCAGTACTTGACGTGCGGTCCCAGGCTGGCCTTGCGCCGGACAACCTTCTTTTCTTGAAAGCGGCCATGATCGCGACCATAGGTATAGGAATAGTCCTGTAAACGACACTCGCCGGCTTGATCGCATTCCGGACAATCCAGAGGATGATTGATCAGCAAAAACTCCATCACCGAACTGCGAGCCTTTACTACCTCATCGGAAATCGTATCAATTTCCATGCCCTCGACTACCGGCGTGCCGCAGGCAATGACCGGCTTTGGCAAGTTCTTCACCTTCACCAGGCACATGCGGCAGTTGCCGGCCACGCTCAGATCCTGGTGGTAGCAGTAGTGTGGAACGCTTATCTGATTTTCATGGCAGGCGCGGATCACGCTCCAACCAGCTGGCACTTCCAGATCACGTTCATTTACCTTAATCTTAACAAGCTTCTCGTCGGCCATTGTCTTCGTCCAGATATCGATCGATCAGTTCTGCGCCGCCCGTGAATGGGCCAGCAGTTGCTCGCCGCATTCGCTCAAAAAGCTGCCCATTGGCATGGCCGCTGCATCGGCCAGCGGGCATATTGTGCGACCGCGCATATTGCCGCTGATTTCTTTCAGCAGGGCAAGATCCTCTGTCCGGCCGTGGCCGTGGTAAAGTCGCTCCATTACCTTTTCCAACCAACCGGTTCCCTCGCGACAGGGCGTGCATTGGCCGCAGGACTCATGGTGGTAGAAACGCATCAGGTTGTAGAGGGCTCGAGTCATGTCGACGCTTTCATCTAATACAATGATGCCGCCGGAGCCCAGAAAGGTGCCCATTGCCGCCAGCGATTCATAGTCCATTCGAGCATTGTCGATCTTGTCGCCTGTCAATAGCGGAGTCGACGAGCCTCCCGGAATCACTGCTCGGATCTTTTTGCCATCCAGGACGCCGCCAGCGCATTCATCGATCAGATGGCGGAGCGGCGTACCCAGCGGGACTTCATAGTTGCCGGGTCGATTTACGCGACCGGAAATGGAGAAGATTTTGAAACCTGGACTGTCGCCTGTACCCCATTGCCGGAACCATGCCACGCCATTTTTTAGAATGTGTGGCACATTGCAGATCGTTTCGACATTGTTCACGATTGTGGGAGCGCCAAGCAGCCCGCTCACCGCGGGGAAGGGCGGCTTCAATTTGGGATAGCCGCGGTCGCCTTCGAGGGAAGTCAACAAACCGGTCTCTTCTCCGCAGATATAGGCGCCAGCGCCGCGCGCCGCGGTAATTTTCAGATCGTAACCTTTGCCAAAGATATCCTTACCAACAAAACCTGCCGCCTCCGCCTCATCCAGGGCCTTGCGCAGCCGCTCGTATCCCAGGATAAATTCCCCGCGCATATAGATAAATGCGTGATGACACTCGATCGCATAGGCAGACAGAATCACGCCTTCGATCAACTGGTGAGGATCACATTCGATCAAGTAGCGATCCTTGAAAGTGCCCGGCTCGGACTCGTCGCCATTGACTACCAGATAGCTCGGCTTGCCTGTTCCTTTGGCGAGGAAGCTCCATTTCTTCCCTGTTGGGAAACCGGCGCCGCCGCGTCCGCGCAGACCCGAATCGACAATGGTCTGCAAAATAGCGGCTCGATCCTTGCCCAGCCACTCTCTCGCTGTCTGGTATCCGCCGCGCTGCTGGTAGTGGGCAAGGGTGTGGCTGTCCGGCGATTGGATGTGCTTGAGAAGCACCGCTTCAAACGGAACGTCGCTCATTTGCTTTGCGCTCCCTGCCCGGGCGCAGCCTGTTTGACCGAGATCACCGGCGTGCGCAAATCCATCTCCACAGCGTCCTCAGCGCGATAGGCGCCGGCGCTCTTGCCCTCTTTGCCCAGATACTCCAGCACGACACTTTGCAGGCGCTGGCGGTTCATACCGGAAAGGTGCAGGCCGTCGATTTGCATAGCTGGCGGTCGATTGCAATCCGCAAGACACTCGACCTTTTCGAGGGAAAACAGGCCGTCGGCCGTGCGCTGACCTGGACGCAATCCAAGCATTTCATAGATGACCTGCAAAGCATCGCCAGCGCCGCCCAAATCGCAAATTAGAGTAGCGCAAACCATCAAGCGGTGCTTCCCATGCGCCGGCCTTTTGAAATGAGTGTAAAAGGTTGCCATTCCCAGCACGTGGGATGGACTCACTCCACAGGTTCTTGCGACCAATTCCATGGCCGCGTCGTTGAGCGCGCCAAATTCGCGTTCAGCTACGCGCATCACCATCAACAATGCCGAGCGCGGATTGGGAAAGTCCGCCAGCAGTCGATCAACCTCGACGCTGGCGGCAGCGGAAAAATGAAGCGTTTCACCTGCGCCGGTCATCGATCAAGTTCTCCTGCAATAACATTGAAGGAAGCCAGTATCGTAACCAGGTCCGCGACCATGCGACCGGTCAGCACCTTGCTGTAGACCTGGAAATTATAGAAGGAAGGAGGACGTACGCGCACTCGATATGGCATAGATCCTCCGTCGCTGACCAGATAGAAGCCCAGTTCGCCGTTGGGGGCCTCGCTGGCTGAATAGTGGCTGGCCTTTGGCGGCTGTACTCCGTGATTGCCGCCAGGCATTATGACCTTGAAGTGATGGATCAAGGACTCCATATCGTGGTAAACGGACTGTTTGTCAGGAAGCACATGCTTTTGGTCGGCATAATTGATGGGACCGGGCTCCAGACGATCAAGCGCCTGGCGCACAATGCGAATGCTCTCGTCCATCTCATCGAGACGAATTACGTAGCGCGCGTAGCTATCGCCTTCGGCGTAAATGGGCGTATCGAAATCGTATTCCTGGTAGCCCAGGTAGGGCCTGAATTTGCGCAGGTCGTAGTCCACGCCTGATGCGCGCGCAATTGGCCCGGTCAGGCCAAAGTTCAAGGCGTCTTCGCGGGTAATGACGCCGACGCCGGACGTGCGCTCCAGAAAGATCGGGTTGCTCAAAAATGAGGCGCGGAACTTATCAATGGTGCCAGCCGCCTCATCCAGAATCTCTCGAACGCGCGCCTCGAAGCCCTCCGGCAAATCGAAGGCCAGACCGCCGACTCGCGTATAGCTGGTGGTCAGGCGCGTTCCAGTCACGCTCTCAAATACATCGTATAACTTTTCCCGCTCCACAAAGGCCCAGAGAATGCTGCTGAAGGCCCCCATGTCCATAGTCATAGCGCCCAGACTGAAGATATGGTCTGCTATCCGCGACAGCTCGGCAAGAATGACGCGAATCTGCGCGCAACGTCGCGGAACCTCGATCCCGAGGAGCTCTTCCACTGCTACCGCGTAGCCAATATTGTTATTCAGCGGCGAAATGTAGTTCATACGATCGGTGATCGTCACGAACTGATTGAAAGAGCGATGCTCGCCCAACTTTTCAAAGCCGGTATGTAAGAAGCCAATTTCTTGTTCGCAGCCTACGACGGTTTCTCCCTGGATTTTCAGCTTCAGTCGCAAGGTGCCATGGGTGGCTGGATGCGAAGGGCCTACATTCAAGAGCAGTGAGTCTTCGCTCTTTTCCAGAACATCAGATTGGTAGCTGTACATTTGCTCGCCTGTCCGCCAATCAGCCGTCTATTTCTGCGGGACGCCCGGCTTGCGCCTCATAGGTTTCAAAGGCGGCGCGCTCGCCTCGCCCCTTCAGCGGATACTCTTTACGCAGCGGATGTCCCTTGTAGCCTTCTGGCAAGAGGATACGCCGCAGATCTGGATGTCCGCTAAAATCAATGCCAAACATATCGAAGGCTTCGCGTTCCGCCCAGACCGCCGCGGCAAACAAATCGGAAACAGACTCCGCACAGGGTTCGGACTCTGGAATCCAGACGATCGCCTCAAGGCGCAGAGCGAGCCGAAAAGAGAGCAGCTGGTATGCAACGGCAAAACGTTCGGGCATTGGCAGCGAGTAGCCAGCGTAGTCCACGGCCGTTAAATCGACGAAGAGCTCAAAGCCCAGGTCGGGATCGCTGCGCATCTTGCCGAGGATCTGACGGGCGCCCTCGCGACGCAGTTGAACGCGCAGTCCCTGGTCAATTTCCTCCATGCGAACCAACGAATTGCCAGCAATTTCGCCGATCAATTGTGCGGCCAGTTCTCGGCGACTCAGGTCCAGAACGATCATGCTCCAGCTCCGGCGGCCGAGGTGAAATCGCGGCTGCGCTGGATTCCATTGCGCGCTTTCTCCTGGATCATCATCAGCGCGTCTATGAAGGCTTCCGGCCGCGGCGGACAGCCGGGAATGTAAGCATCAACCGGAATAAATTGATCTATGCCCTGAACGAGTGCGTAAGTGTCGAAGACGCCGCCGCTAGAGGCGCAAGCGCCCATGGACATACACCATTTGGGTTCTGGCATCTGTTCCCAGATGCGCGTCAGCACCGGCATCATCTTCAGCGAAATGCGGCCGGATACGATCAGCAAATCTGATTGGCGCGGCGAAAACTTTAGAACCTCCGCGCCAAAGCGTGATGAATCATATTTAGGCATGTAGGAAGCCATCATTTCAATGGCACAGCAGGCTACGCCAAAAGGCATGGGCCACAGACTTGCGCCCCGGCAATAGTTGATAATCGAATCCAATCTGGTGGTTGCAAAATCAAAGGACTTCTGTCCGCTCAGTCCCATTCCAGCACCCTCATTCGAATTTCGTAGATCAAACCCAGGGTTACAATAGCCGTGAAAAAAAGAATAGAGCCCAATGCGGCCCAGCCCGCGGCGCCAAAGTTGTTGTCCACATAGGACGCCGCCCAGGGCAAAAAGAAGATCGTTTCAATATCAAATAGCATGAAGAGCAGGGCGACGGCATAGAACTTGATCGGCAAGGGCTTATGCGGCGAGTCGATCTGATCCATGCCGCATTCGTATGGATCGAACTTGTGTGCGCTTTGCGTTCGCGGTCCCAGGCGAAAAGAAATCAGCAACGGGACGGTTGCAATCAGCAGTGCGATGAGGGTGTAGATTGCCAGCGGCAGGTACTGCTCGGCCATGGGGAAGGGGCGGCTTTCACGCCGCCCGCAACAAGCGATTTTCAGAATTCGGCGGCCGTCTCAGGCGAAAATGGAGCATTCCAGCTGCCCGAATCAGGCGATGCCGCCAGTGATGTAGCCTTCCAGATGGCGGATGATCTTCTCCTGTTCTTCCATTATGGTCTTGACCAGGTCGCCAATGGATATCATGCCAACCACCCGTTCTCCCTCCAGCACCGGCAGGTGGCGAAAGCGCTTCTCGTTCATAACGTTCATTGCCTGCCAGACTGTGTCCTCTGGGCTTGCGGTCACCGGATTGGCGGCCATGATCTGGCTGACCGGAACATCATGCGCATTCTTGTCCTGCCGGCTAATTTTGCGCACGCAATCGCGCTCGGATACGATCCCGACCAATCGCTCGCCATCCATAACCAGCACCGAACCGATGCCGCGATCCGCCAGAAGGCAGATTGCATCATAAACTGTTGCGTCCGGGGCCATGGCTACGACCGCGGCTACATCGCCGCTCTTGGCCTGCAGGATTTCTCGAATACTGACGCTGCGCATGCTCCCCCCTGCCGCGTACTGTCTGACGCGACGTCCCGTTCAAAGCTTTGCCGCCCGCCGATCGCAAGGCAAGTCGAAAAGCAGTCCGGTCCCGCTGCTTAAGCGCGCTGGAGCGGTCGAAAAGAGTTGCAGGGAGCGGCCGCCAACGGCTGCCTTCGGGAATCAGCAGGTCGACGGCGGTAGAATGGAAATCAGACTCTGGGGGGTGCGCGGATCGCTGCCGACCCCGATGACAGGCGCAGAATATCGCCATAAGCTGGTCAACGCCCTTGCCCAGGCTTGCGAACTCTGGCGCTCGAATCCAGCGCAGAGCTCCGCCGATCTGATCCGCCAGTTGAGTCCGGAGTTCTGCGGAGTCATAGGCGGCGATACCACCTGTGTTGAGGTTCGCGCCGGCGACGACATATTGATACTCGATCTGGGTACTGGCTCCGTTCGACTTGGCCAGCAGCTGGAGCGGCAGGATTTCCGCGGCGACCTGCACATCCTCCTGACCCATACCCACTGGGATCACATACAGGGATGGCCTTTTTTTCGGCCCGCATATCAAGCTGAAAATCATATCCATCTGTATTCCTGCTTGCCCGACCTGCGGCAGCGTCTGGAGCGTCAGCAGCATCCGGATCACTTTCCGCTATCCTTCGATCGACTTCCAGCCCGCGTCAGCTTTGAATTGCTCGAACCTGGCGCCAGCTTCAGCATTGGCGGATTCCAGGTTACAACCAAACCGCTGATTCATCCCGGCGGTTCCATTGCCTACAAGATCGAGTATGGCGGTCGGAGCTTCACTTTTGCAACGGACACCGAGTTTTACGGTCCGGATCTTCACCGCCAGATGGACGACTACTATGCTTTCTTCAACCATGCCGACCTGCTGGTCATGGATGCGCAATATTCATTGGAAGAGGCGGAGCAAAAGCGCGGATGGGGCCATACAGCTATGACCATTGCTGTGGATTGCTCTTTGCACTGGCAGGTGCGAGAGCTGGCCCTGACCCATCATGAACCGGCCCACGGAGACCACTCTATCTGGGAAATCTTTCAGGAGGCGCATGAGTACCTTGCTGAATTTGCCACCGGAGCTACGGAATTGCGTATCCAGATGGCGCGCGAGGGCGATGTCTACCGGCTGCCGCCGCGTCCTGCCTGAGGCCAACCGTCGATATATTCAGCCCCAGGATAGCGCAATCGCTGCATGTCCACCAGCGCCGTAAGGTTGTCGAGCTGGATGGCGATGGCCCCGGCCTCAGAATGGGGGCTCGATTCAATCAAGAAGCCCAGAAATTGGTGATCGTAAGGGTGCTCCATCAGTCGGCTTTCAGCGAAAAGTTCCGGCGGCGGGCTAAGATCCAGCCGACGCCAGCCGCGGAATTGCAGGGTTCCCGCGTCGGCCCGCACTTCTCGTCCGCCGGCGCTGCGAAAAACCAGCCACAAGCGATCTCGGTACATGTCGCTTCGAACCCACAGTCCAATGCGCAGCACCTGACCGCGAACGTGTAGCGGGATTCGTGGTGCGAAAAAGAAGGACTGCTGGCCCGGCAATTCAAACGAAGTATGGACAAACAGCGAACGCTCAAAAGTGGGATCGCCGCCGCTCCGTTCCTGTAGCAGTCGGCCTTCGGCCTGAAAGGCCGCAGACTCCGGCGTGCGAAATAGGTAACGCAGGTCGGCAAGCATGGTGGAATTGGCGCGCGGCGCGTAGGGCGCGCTGTCCGGTTCAAAGAGGTCGATTGCAGTCAGCTCATAGCGCTCCGGTTCGCTGCGCAGCAATCCAGTCCAGATCTGGATCTGTGCTTCGGCGTCGTAGGGCTGCGGAAGGCTGCGGGCTTCCGGGCTCCTTTGCCAGAAGAGTAGGGCAAGAATTGCCACGGCAGCGGGCCAACGGGGCGCCGGCGGCCTCGGGCCTCCCAGGCCAGCGTATTCAGACGCCACGCTCACGCATAGATCAACGGCAGATTTGCAGCGAGCCCTTAGCTTCATCTGCGGAACCGGCGGACTAGATTTTGAGTTCCAGAAGGTCGCCAAGCTGGGCCAGGCATTGTTGAAATTCGCGGCTGGCGAATTCAGCGCCGTCGGCGGGCGCACTGTAGCACGAGACCACGGCGCCGTTCAGCTGGAAACGGATGGCGGATGCATGCAAATAGGTCCGATCCTCGCACCGCGCCAGGTCAAAGCGGCCATACTGCGGATCGCCAAGTATCGGCGCAGCAATCGATTTGAGCGCCGCGCGAATTTGATGGGTGCGGCCCGTCTTTGGCTTAACAACATAGAGGCGTAGTCCCGGGCGCCGTCCAGGAACAGGCACACTGATAAAGCGCGTAATCGCCGGGTTCCTATGGCTGCGCAACAGGATCCATTGCCCATTGCGTCCTTGCGCCATGTCGCCAATGATTTGACCTTGCTTCTTGTGTGGCTTGCGATCGGAGAGCGCCGCATAGATTTTCTCGACGCGCCCGTGACGGAATTCATTGCCAAGCAGATTGGCATTTTTCCGTCCGCGTGCAAAGACCAGTATCCCGGAGGTCACCCGGTCCAGGCGATGTACCGGGAAGAGCCGTGCGCCGCGAGGCAGTTGCCCCGCTTCCTCCATTGCACGCACTACTTGCAGCACCCCCGGCCGGTTCTCCTCGCTGTGGAAGCTCAAGCCGGCCGGTTTGTGAACAATCAAGTAATCATCAGCGCTCGCCAGCAAGCGCAGCCCGCTTGCTGCGCTCGCTTTTGCCTGCTTGCCGGCGCTCAGAAGACGTTGGCCTTCAATCGATCGCGCTGCACCGCCAAATTGTACTTTTCCGCCAACTTCTGTTGCAGCTCCTGGATGGCGCGCTGTCGTTCGTCATTTTCCAATTGAGCCCGAATGCTTGCACGCACTTCGGCCAGACTCTTATTGGCATAACTTTGCTGTCGGCGCAAGTTGTACCACTCTACAATCTGAGTTTCGGTAACGGCTGCCGGATGCAACTCCTGCTGATAGTAGGCCTGTTCCAGCGCGCCGCAGCGATAGTATTCCAGAGCAAAGCGGTATTCATCGCTCTCCTCGATACTCGCGAACTCAGAATCCTGAGCCAGCACCGCCTCCGGCAGGATCACGTTGGTCAACGCTTGCAGCTCTTGCTCGGGAGTTAATGGGCCCGCATCTTTCAGTCTCTGGCGAAGCTCGCCGCGCGTGAAGATTCTGTCCCCGACCTTGAAGAGCATCGCATCATCGGCCAACGCCGCAAAGGGCGCAGCCGATTCGCCTTGTAGCGCCGGTGCAAGTTCAACGGGCAGCGTCTCGCGCAGGCTCATCATTCGCGAATTCAACGGATTGCGTCCCTCCTGCACCATAATGCGCTCGGCCTGCTGCTTAGCCATCTCATTGCGTTGCGCTTCCGGCATCATGATTTGGCCGAGCAGCGCTTGCATTTCCGGTTGTTGACGCTGGGCCTGGCTCAAACCTCCAGTCAGGCGCAAAGCAACGGTGTTGACCCGATTGTAAAAGGACTGATAGCGCTGCCGCACCTCGTCGGGTTCCATCTCGTATTCGCGGTACTTTCTGATCAAATAGATGGCTGTCGGCGTTTCGACGATGACAAATTTCTTTTCCGCCGCATCCTTCAACTTGTCAGTGAGAAAGGATAACATGTTTGGCTGGCAGCTCACACAGTGCGGATCGATATAGCCGCCTAGATAACGGTAGGTTGTCTGATCGGTCTTCCGACTGATTAGGTCCTCGACCTCCTGATCCTTGTCCTGAATGCGGTCCAACTGCTGGAGCAAATCCTTCGCCTCTTGCAAGCGAGTTGCGGAGCTGCCGGGAGTCGGTGCGGCGGCCAGCAACAGGAATTGCATCTCGTAGAATTTCAACTTGCGGTCGGCGAAGCTTTCGATCAAACGCAGATTGGCAGCCAGCAGTCGGGCGCGAGATTCAAGAATTGTCTGCGATCGTTTGAACTCCGCGGAGTTTTGCAGGCCGGCGGATTCAGCGGCCTGGGAAGCAATACGCTGCAAAGCGTAGGCGCGCAGCAAGCGATCCTGTTCTTCCGTAGAGGATTCTGCTTCCGCCTGCTGACCATGGTAGAGCCGCAATAGATAGCGTAGGTCGCGACGTTCAATGCTGCCGCCCTGGAATTCGGCCAGTGTTTCGCCGGCGCGCACACAGGCGCCAGCGATCAGGAGCAAGCAGCAAAGCAGTGCATGCTTTGCATGCCGTCCCGCTACCTGCAGCGAAAAATGAGGCATTCGTTTACTCCAGACTCCGCCAGATGGGGCCCGGCAGGAGACCGGAGGACATTCTGCATTGCCCCCGCTGCCGTCAATTCTGGATAAATCGAAAATTGAAGTCGTCCCGATCGGCCGGCGCCCCTTCCTGGGCGCTGCTGTCCCGCTCCCGGTTGCGCCTGGCGCCGCCGCTATTTTTTGCCGGGGCTGCGGAGCCCGTGATTTCCGGCGGCTGCCACAGCTCCTCGCTCCGAGTTTCGGCGCTGGCCGACGTTTGCGAAGCTCCTGGCGTTATCGTTTGCAACTCCCTCGGGGGATTGCGGATGACCTGACTGCGGATGCGAGATTGCAGCTCCTTGAGCCGCAATGCCTCGTCGCCCAGAGAATCCCGCAGGCGAGCCGCATAACCTCTGTCGTCCTTTAGCGATTCCTGCATGGCGGTGATTTCGGCCAGATCGCGCTCAATCATTTCCAATTTGTGCAGCAGGTGAACGACCTTCAGATTCACGCTTGCATTTTCGGTTGCTTTTTGCCGACTGTCAACAACCATTCCCGGTCATGCGTTCACGCTGAGCGCCGGGCCTGCTGGCGATAGCTATGTCCTGGGTCAGAATCGAGGCGCCGAAGGCCGGCATTCCATTCAACTTTTCGCGCAAAGCCTATCACATGCTTGGCCTTTTGGTGCCGCTGGCAGTCTACTTTCGTGTTTTTGACGGCGCGGCCGGGGCGCAAAGCATCCCGCACTATTCGCGTTTTGTCTGCCTGGCGATTTTAGTTTCCTCCCTTTTGCTCTTGCTTGCATTGGATACGCTGCGCTTTGCCTGGCCGCCGCTCAACGCCCTCTTCCAGAAGTACTTAGGAGTATTATTGAAGGAGGAAGAGAGCGAACGTTACAATGCTACGATTCCTTATTTCACAGCCTGTATCATTCTGCTGCTTTTTTTCTCGGATGTTGCGGCCACGCTGGCCTGCATCTTTCTGATGATCGGCGATCCTTTCGCCGCGTTTGTTGGCATGCGCTTTGGCCGCATTCGTTTCTCGAATGGCAAATCGCTGGAGGGTCTGGTTGCGTTTCTAGTTTTCGGTTTGGCCGGCGCTTTGCTTTTTCTTTCGCTGCACAGCAGCATTAGCGCGGGCGGCCCCTTTTCGCTGCAATTGCCAGACGGCGCCTGGAACGCGGCGCTGCTTGCGCCGCTTCTGGGAGGGGTTCTGGCTGCGGCCCTGGCTGAATTTTTCTCAGTCGTCAGTGCACGCGGCATCCTCGACGACAACCTTGTTGTTCCGCTCTTTGGCGCTGCGGGCATGTGTTTGTTTGCCTACCAGCTGACCCCGGAGCTCTTCGAACCCATGCTTCTGGGACGCGGCGTGCTTCGCGCCTGGGCCGGCGCCCTGTTTTAGAATGCAAATAGTCGATCGCTACATTAGCGGCCAGTTCTTGCGCTCATTTATCTTTGGCCTGGTCGCATTCAATGCGTTGCTACTCTTGATTCAGGCTTTGCAATTGACCCGGCTAGAATCGGACAAGCCTCGGATCCATCTGTACCTCTACTTGCTTTACTCTACGCCCGGTTTTTTCGTACGCACTCTGCCCATGGCGCTAACCTTTTCGGTTTGTTTCACGACTGCACACTTTACAAAGACCAGAGAATTGGTTGCCCTGTACTCAGCCGGGCGCTCCTTTTACCGGGCGCTGACGCCGCTCTTTGTTGCGGCGGCCATCTCCACCGCGTTGTCATTTGTGCTGACCAATACCGTTGCGCCAGTCGCCACACGCCTTGCAAATCAGGAACAGGATCAGTACAAGAAAGGAGCGCCGCGCGCGCTGATGCGCGAAATGGTTTTTCAGAAGAATATTCGCGGTCGCAAGGGCTTCTACTTTCTCTACTACTTTGATCGGGAAGCAAACAAGGTCATTGGCGGATTTAACTATATTCAGCTGCAGGCTGACGGAACTCCGGAGTGGATGGTGGAAGCGCAAGAGGCGCGGCTCAACCCACAGAGCGGCGAGTGGCAACTGAGCAATGCGCGGCGAGTGCGATTTGACTCCGAGGGATTGGCCGAGAGCGTGGAAAACGCTGCGAGCCTGTCACTGTATTTCCCTGACGAACCGGACACCTTTACACGTCCGGCGCGCGATCCAAAAGAACTCAATGCGCTGGAGCTTTTTCAGGAAGTAGGTCGACTGCACGCGCTGGGCTTTGATGCGGCGCCTTACGAGGTTCGGCTCCACGCAATTTTTGCCGAATCGCTGGTCTGTATCATCCTTGCCGTCGCTGCCAGCATTGCCGGCCATTCCGGCAACCACCGTGGCGGCAATCCTCTGGTTCGTTCGATCTTAATTTCGGCCGGCGCGATTGTATTGTATTTCGTACTCTTTAATCTGGGCGAGAGTCTGGGCGGCGCCAATGTGTTGCCCCCGGCCGTCGCCGGTTGGGGGCCCACCGGCTTTTTCCTGGCGGTAGCCGGGTTCATGGTGCTTCGCTTTCGGCGTTGAGGCAGGCAGGACTTTGCTGGTTTTTCGCCATTTTTCTGATGTCGATCAGCTCGCCGCCTATCTGCGCGGCAGCTGGACAGGTTCGGGGGTGCACGGCGATCCCGATCGACCGGCCGCAGCCGAATTGTGCCGTCTCAGCTGTACAGACACGGGGTTGCAGATTGAACTGGAGGGACAGAGCTCAGATCACGCCAGGCGCAGCCGGCAAATCATGGAATTGCCGCCGCTGAGCAGATGGGATCTGCACATCGAAGCCGACTATTTGCGGGCAACCTTCGATTTGATACGTCTGGAAATCCAGGCCATGGACCAGCTGCGACTGCACCTTTCTCTGTATCTGGAGGGCGGCGTAGTTCGACTCTGCTTTGCTGGCGCTCTGCGACGAGAAGGGCCGCTGCTGCGTACAATGCGCAAGGCATTGCGCCTAGCCCGTTCCGGCAGCCGCGCCGCGCGTTTGTCGCTCTAACAACGACTGCAGGCGATGAAAGACCAATTCCGGCTCAATCCATTCCATGCAGGCCAGGTCTCCTCGGCGACAGGGTCGGTCGCCGAAGATGGAACAAGGCCGGCATTCCAGCTCTCGAATAGGAATCTCAATGATGTTTTGCTCGGGCTGACCGTAAGGACCGAAGCCCGAGTAGCGATGGGTTGCACCCCAGATGGAAAGGACCGGTCGACCCAGTAGCGCGCCAAGGTGCATGTTAAATGAATCCATGGCAACTACGGCGTCCATACGCAGCATCAGCGCCATCTCGCCTTCCAGCTCGAGGCGGCCGGCGACCTGCACCGAATTGCTGAAGGCTGCCGCAATTTCAGCGATGGCCTTAACCTCTTCAACGCCGCCGCCAAACAAAAAGACGCGAGCGTCCATTCGCTGCTGGATCAACTGCAACAGGCGTAGCAGGTGGTGTCTGGGCCAGATCTTAGGAGAATGAGCGGCAAAGGGAGCGATTCCGACCCAGATGTTCCGCTTATTTTCAACGCCGGCTGCACTCAAAAATTCTCTGGCTTGCTGCCGACACTGCGTATCAGGATTGATCCATGGTCCGCGATCCGGCTCGGCGCTCAGGCCGGCGCGTTCAAATACGCGCATGTAGCGCTCGACCATATGCGGCAAAGGTTGCCGCACCTTCTGCGACCAACGCGTAAGAAGTTTTTTCTCGCGCCGACCTTTCACGATCGTTTCAAAACGCAATCCGCCAAGTGCGCGGAAGAGAAACTTCAGTATTCGGGATCGGATGCTGGCATGTACATCGATACCAATGGTGTACGGGCCAAGTTTGCGCAGCTCTCGAAACAGGCGGTAAAGGCCAAGCAAGCCGCGGTAGTCGCGGTCCACATCGGCCCCGATTACCTCGACGCCCGGAATATTGTAGAAGAATGGCTCAAATACTTTTCTGGTTACCAGCGTCACACTCAAGCTGGAATAGCGACGCGAGAGAGCCTGCAGTACCGGCGTCAGCAGAGCGACGTCGCCAAGGGACGAAAAGCGCAAGACCAATAGCCGCATCTAGTTTCTGGCGCCGGCCTGGCGTCGCTGCTTCAGCACCGGATTCAATTCCTCGTCATTGTACATCTTGAGCTGGCGATAGACTTTCATATATCGTCGGCCGCAGCGAATGTCTTCTATAAGCTCATCGAGACAGCGCGCCAGGTCCAGCCGTTGCTGGTTCGCCAGCGCCAGCATTTGCGCGGCCCGCTCCGCGGCTGCCGGCGAGCGAGTCCGATCAGCACAGTACTCGGCGCAGTGATACAATTTGAGCGAAAGAATGGATAGGCGATCAATCAACCAGGCGGGCGTTTCTGAATTCTGGCGCGCCCCGGGCGAGGGCTGGCAGTCCTGGAAATGTTCGAGAAAGCAGTCATCGAGTCGCTCGACCTTGTCATTGCGACGCTGATTGCAGGCGTCGATACGGCGCTTGAGTTCGGCAATGCGCTCCGCCGGCAGATCGGGATTGCGAATCTCATCTTCCAGGTGCCACTGGACACAGTCGATCCAGGACTTTGCGTATAGCTGCGCCTCGAAACTGCCGGTAGGATAAGGGCACGACTGGCCGGTCTCCGGGGCATTGTGGCGATGGTAGTCCGCAATGCAGCGATCGAAGACCGCGATGCACACCCCCGAATTCATGGCCGGCATGGTTGTCACAAGCAATCAGCAGGCAAAGCAATTTAGGCGCCAGCGACTTAGCTCAGACAAAATCCGGATAGGAGCGGAATCCTTCCACAGGCCCTCGGCGACGGTGGCATAGAACTTGCTTCGCCGCGGGGTGCGATGAAGGGCGCGAGCAGAGCAGTGTACTCCCGGTCGATCGATGAACCGCAACACAGACTGGACATCTCTATACGCGAGATGGGCGGCGGGCTGCGCATCCGAATTGAGGCCGGATTGAATGAGGTAGGCGTCCTTTTTCGCGTCTGCTCGGTTCTCTATGCCTACGAATGGGCCATAGTCGCCGCACACATAAACAGTCCCGCCGCAGATCGGATCAGCGATGAATTTGAAATAATGCCGCGGCCGGGTGCACCGCCAGTTGGCGAACCTGAATTGCGGGCCATGGTGGATGACCTCGAATCGCTTCTGTTTGGCGGACTCTCGGTCCTTGACTATCTCAGCGCCCGCAAAGCGTCGCCGCCGCCCCCGCCGCCCGCTTCAGCGCAGGCCGAAATCCGAGTTCTGCACGAAGGGGAGCAAATCAGCATCGAGATAAAGGGCCGTGACCGAAACGGCTTGCTGCTGGGGCTGGCGCAAGCGTTCTACTTGATGGACATCGATGTTCGCGAAGCAGATATTCATACGGATCCAGATGGCCGAATACGCAATCGTTTTCTGGTATATCCCTCCGACCGGCGCTTCGCCAGCGAGGAGTTCTGTGCGCGGCTCAGCGAGGAGCTTCGCCAGTTGCTCTAGACTGTCTTGCATCGCCGGCGATCTCGCCCAATTGACGACTGCGTTGCGCCGCTGCGCAGACTGCATCCATGACGGCGGCGTGAAAGGCGCGCTCTTCGAGCGCGCGCAAGCCGCTGATGGTCGTCCCTGCCGGCGAAGCAACCTGATTGCGCAATTCTATCGGATGCCGCCCGCTCTCCAGCATTGCGGCCGTTCCGCGCAGGGTTTGCACGGCCAATTGCAATGCAGCATCAAAGCTCAAGCCCTCGGCCACGCCCCCTTCGGCCAGGGCATGGATGAATTCGCAGACGTAGGCCGGGCCGCTGCCTGATAGACCGGTTACCGCATGCAGTAGCTCTTCCCTGGCGACGCGTAGCGCACTGCCTGCGCTTTTCAGTATTCTCTCAACTTCAGATGCCAGCGAGTCGCTGGTTGTAAAGTATGCGCTCGCCGAAGCGCCAACTAGCGCTGAAATATTAGGCATGGCTCTTGCCAATTGCGCAGGCGATGCGCCCGGTATCATGGCGCCCAGTTGTTGTAATGACAAACCTGCGGCGATCGAAAGGTAGCGTTTGTTTCCGCGCAGAGGCGCGGCTGCCACTGGCATATCTTGAGGCTTCACGCAGAGTACGATCAGCTGGCAGGCGTCCTCGAGACCACAGGCGTCGCTATGAAAGCGCACCATCGGCAGACTTTGTTGCAAACCCGGGCGCGGTTCAGGATCGAAGGCATGCAGCCGGTAGTCGCTGCCCTCCCGTGCGGCAGCCGTGAGCAGCGCCTCGCCCATTCGGCCTGCGCCCAGAAATCCAAGATTGATCGCTTCGCTCATTTTGCTGCGCTCCGGTCCCCGCTTTACGCTCGAGCAGGGGCGCCAATTGGTTTAGCAGTAGGCCACGAAGGCACTGGTGCAGGTGGATTCCCCTGGCGCAAGCGGGACTTTGCCGGGGCCCAGGCTATGACTTCAGGTAGTCGCCACTATCAATACGGCGCGCCCGATGCAACGGCCAGCGGTATTCATAGGTCCAGGCCTCGCGCTTGCTGCCATCGTTCAGGTAGGCTTCAACTATGACGCGCGCGTATTCATGGGGCGGCGGATCGTTGAAGGCGCAGCCTTCATACTCATCCAATGCAAGCAAGGCAACATTCTGCACAGCATAGAGCTCGCCTGCTACACGCTGCTGGCCGCCGCAGACCAGCGCAGGATAACCGCCAAGATCAAAAAGCGCGCCACATACGAAGGCGTCGCCAATGCGCTTCGCATCGTTCAAGTATCGATCGTGAGCGGCGCCGCCGCGGCGCAGGGTGCCATACACAAATAATAGGGGCTCATCCATCCGCGCTTGTCTTGAGGACGCTTTCGCGGTGATGACGTTCCATTGCCAGCGCGATCAATCGGTCGAGCAGCGCCGGCAAGGGAAGACCGCTGGCCTCCCAGAGCTTGGGGTACATGCTGATGCTGGTAAAGCCTGGAATGGTGTTCACCTCATTGACATACCATCTACCGCCTTCCGTCAGAAATAGATCAACGCGGGACATTCCCTGCAGGCAGAGCGCCTGAAAGGAACGCAAAGCAAGATCGCGGGCTTCGGCGGTTTGCGACGGCGACAGCTGCGCCGGGATTACCAGCTCCGCGCCGTCCTTGTCCAGGTACTTGGCTTCATAGGAGTACCATCCGCTGCGAGGTACAATCTCGCCCGGTAGCGAGGCCTGCGGATCGTCATTGCCAAGCACGGCAACCTCAATTTCCCGCACTGTTGCGCCTTCTTCTATGACGATCTTGCTATCGAATAGAAAGGCGTGCTCGATTGCCTTTTGCAGTTGCGCCTCGTTTTCCACACGGCTGATGCCGACCGACGAACCAAGATTGGCCGGCTTTACATAGAGCACCGGTCCGAGTTCGGCAAACCAGGACGCTAAAGGGCGGCTGGTTCCGGTCGATTGGCGCAGCGTCGTAAATTTTGTCATCGGCAGCCCGGCATCGCGCAACAGTCGCTTCATCACATCTTTGTCCATGCCCACCGCGGAACCCAGGACGCCCGGGCCGACACAGGGAGTGTCCAGGCAGCGCAGCAAGCCTTGAACAGATCCATCCTCGCCAAAGGGGCCATGCAGGGCCGGAAATACCACATCTACCGCGATACGCTCGCCGGCGCGCTGCAGCCAGTGTCCGGGACTGCCCTCCGGGAAGAGTGCTACAGCCTTTGCTGATGCCTCGCGCAAGCGCGGCAGACTGGCGCCATCTTCCAGCAATTCGGCCGCAGCCGTTGCTGAAAGCCAGCGACCCTCTTTGCTGATGGCAACAGGGATTACCTCGTAGCGCGCGGGATCAAGGCCGCCGATGATATTGCGAGCGCTGACCAGCGAAATCTCGTGTTCGGCCGATCGGCCGCCAAACAATACTGCCACTCGAATGCGATCGGGCATCCTGGTCGCTTGTCCTTGCAATGCCGCAACGACAATCAGATTCCGACCTGGCGCATCTAATTTGCCTGCTCCGCGGCGAACTTCAGCTGCGCCTGGTCGAAATCGCCGGCCTTGCGCAAAAAGTCGACGGCGCTGCCATGGCTTGACTGTAATCGCAGCAGACCCTGTCGGCCAAATTCATCGCGTACCCAGCGCTGGAAATAGTAGGCCTCGCGGTCCAGCAGGCTATGACGGCCATGCCCATTGCGCACGCTTTTCCAGTCGGCGACCAGATCATCAATGCCGGCGCCGCTTTGGGCGCTGGTCAAAAGCACCGGCAGTTGGCGCTCCTCGCCGGGGCGGGCAAAGGACATACTGACGCGCAGGGCATGATAAGTTGGACGGGTCGCGTCTTCCTGATCGCATTTGTTCAAAATAAAACAATCCGGAATCTCCATGATTCCGGCTTTCATAAACTGCACTTGATCGCCAGCCATCGGCTGCATGACCAGATACACTCGATCGGCAATGTACTGGATCTCAATTTCGTTCTGACCAATTCCTACCGTTTCCACAACAATCAGGTCAAAAAGGCGCATCAACAATCGACCGGCCTGAAATGTGGATCGGCTGACGCCGCCCAGTTCCTGGTCGGAAGCCTGGCTGCGAAAAAAAAGTCGCCGCTCATCAAGTGGAAAGCGTACGCGCGTGCGATCGCCAAGGATTGCGCCGCCGCTAATGTGGCTGCTGGGATCTACGGCCAGCACGGCAAGGCTCACTTGATGATCGCTTTCAATCAAGCGCTGTGCAGCGCGGCCAATCAGCGAGGATTTGCCAGCGCCTGGAGCGCCGGTCATGCCGAGGAAGCGGCCGTCGGGTCGGGCGCCGGCTCGTTCCAGGTGCTTCAAGACCAGAGCGCGATCCGCAGCGCATTGCGGTCGACGATCCTCAAATAGTGTAATCAGGCGAGCAATCGACCAGGTATCTCGGTCGATTGCTCGCGCCGCAAGATCAAGGAGCTCGGCTTCGCTCAGCGGCGCGCCGCCTGACGCTCTTCAATCAACGTCATGATCTTTTCCATGATATCCATGAGCGAATAGTCGCGCGGCGTAAAGATTGCCTGGACTCCCCGTTGGCGAAGGGCGTCGAAATCGGGCGGAGGAATGATCCCGCCAAACACTACCGGTATCTCAGCGCCGCTACGACGCAGCCTTTCCATCAATTGATCGGCCAGTTCCAGGTGCGATCCAGACAGGATCGAAACTCCAATGATGTCGGCGTTCTCTTCGACGGCGCTCTGTACGATTTCTTCCGGCGTCAGTCGAATGCCGGAGTAAATCACGTCGAAGCCAGTATGGCGGGCGCTGACGGCAATGACCTCCGCGCCATTCGAATGTCCGTCCAATCCCGGCTTGCCGACGACAATGCGCGGTCGCCGCCCGTTGCGAGCAGCGTAGTCGTCGACTCGCTTTCGGAGGTCCTGGACGCGCTGGTCTTCCAGCATCAGCTTCTGACCTTCGATGCCGGTGGCCGGGCGGTATTCGCCAAAGACTTCGCGCAAAGCGCCGGCCCATTCTCCAGTGGTGACGCGGGCCAGTGCGCATTCGATGGATGGCTCCATCATGTTCTGTCCGCTTCGAGCCGCCTCGCGCAATCGCTGCAATGCCTTCTCGACCTTGCTTCCATCGCGTTGCGTCTTGAGCTTTTGCAGTGCTTCGAGCGTCTCGCGGGCGGCGGCTGGATCAATCTTGAATACCCCGCCGTCGTCGCCGCCCAGCAGCGGCGAGGGCAGGGCTTCGGTCCAGCGATTGAGACCGACTACAATCTGGTCGCCGGAGTTGATGCGGCTGACGCGCTCGGACATTGAGCGTACCAGAGCCGACTTCATATAGCCGGATTCAACTGCAGAGCGCACGCCGCCCATGCCCAGAATACGATCAATTTCCTTGCGCGCCTCTTCCTTCAATGCGCCGACCTTGGATTCAATGACCACGCTGCCGTCAAAGATGTCGGGGTATTCCAGCAGATCGGTTTCGTAGGCAAGGATTTGTTGCAGGCGCAAAGACCATTGCTGATCCCACGGGCGTGGCAACGAAAGGGCTTCGTTCCAGGCTGGCAGTTGCAGGGCGCGGCAGCGCGCCTTGCGCGAGAGCGAAACGCCGAGCGCCTCGATCAGGATCCGCCAGGCGTTGTTTTCAGGCTGTGATTCCGTTAAGCCCAGCGAATTGACCTGTACGCCGTAGCGAAAGATTCGATAGCGCGGGTTTTTGACGCCATAGCGATCGCGCGTGATTTCCTCCCAGAGCTCAGTAAAGGCCCGCATTTTGCACATCTCTTCTACAAAGCGAATGCCCGCATTTACGAAGAAACTGATTCGGCCGACTACTTTCTCAAAGTCCTCGCCCTGGATCTGGCCGCGCTGCCGTATCAAATCCAGAATGCCGATGGCGTTAGCCAGAGCAAAGGCCAGCTCTTGCGCCGGAGTGGCGCCGGCCTCTTGCAGGTGGTAAGAACAGATGTTCGATGCGTTCCATTTTGGAATATTGCCAAGACTGTATTCATACATCTCGGCAATCATACGCAGGCTTGCTTCTGGCGGAAAAATATAAGTACCGCGCGCCAGGTACTCCTTGATGATATCATTTTGCGTGGTGCCCTGCAGCAGCGCCGCATTCTCGCCGCGCTCCCGCGCGAGGGCAACATACAGAGCCAGCAACCACATTGACGTGGCGTTGATTGTCATGGAGGTGTTCATCTTTTCGATAGGGATTCCTTCGAAAAGCGTGTGAAAATCGTCGAGGCTGTTGATCGGCACTCCTACCTTGCCAATTTCGGGGCGAGCGATGGCATGGTCCGAGGAGTAGCCGCATTGAGTCGGCAGGTCGAAGGCAATGGAAAGCCCGGTCTGTCCCTTGTCCAGATTGGAGCGATACAGCTTGTTCGATTCGCGAGCATTGGAGTGTCCCGCGTATGTGCGGAAGATCCAGGGCTGATCGCGCACGGCCTGGCCGCCGTTGTCATAAAGCAGATGCTTCGATTTGCCGTTGGCTTCGCTCATTTCGATTCCTCCGATCGCATTTCCCTGGCGCTGCTGAATTCGCGTCCCTTCTTGTGCCACTCCGGGTCCAGGAAGGAGGCGCGATCCTGCGTATCATCCGCGTCAGTCACCGCTCCAAATTCAGCAGAGCCTACCTGCCTGGCATACTTGTACAGAACGCCGCGTTGCCCGGTTTGCTTCGCTGGCTGCCAGTCCCGCGCTCGCGCCATCAATTCTTCTATTGTCAGGTGCGCTTCCAGCAGATTGGAGTAGGCATCGATTGTAATCAGATCGCCTTCGCGCAATAGCGCAATTGGCCCGCCCACCGCGGCCTCGGGTGAGACGTGCCCAACTACCATGCCGTAGGTGCCGCCGCTGAAGCGCCCGTCAGTGATCAAACCAACCGAATCGCCAAGCCCCTTGCCAATCAGGGCGGAAGTCGGTCCCAGCATTTCTCGCATTCCAGGTCCGCCCTTTGGACCTTCGTAGCGTATGACCAGAATATCGCCCTCTTTGATGCGGTCGGCGAGGATGGCATCCATGCATTCTTCTTCGGAATCGAAGACGCGCGCCTCGCCGGTCATCGCCGGCTTCTTGACGCCGGAGATCTTAGCCACGGCGCCTCCGGGAGCAAGGTTGCCGCGCAGAATCACCAGGTGCCCTCGGCGATAGACGGGTTCGGCAACGGAATGGATGACATCCTGCCCGGCGGGGGGCGCTGCTTCAATGCTGGATAGATTCTCTGCCACTGTCAATCCGGTCACAGTCATACAGTGGCCATGTAACAAGCCCTGGGCCAGCAGCATTTTCATGATGCGCGGTACGCCGCCCTGGGCATGCAAATCAACGGCCAAATATTTGCCTGACGGTTTCATATCCGCGAGGTGCGGGGTCTTGCGAGCAATCGTCTCAAAATCTTCCAGCGCCAGCGGCACTCCCATCGCGTGGGCAATTGCCAGTAGATGCAGGACTGCGTTGGTTGAGCCGCCAGTGGCCATCACTACGGCGATTGCATTTTCAAATGCCTCGCGCGTCATGATCTGGCGCGGTCGAAGATCCCGGCGGATCAAATTGAGAACAGTTTCGCCAGCGCGGCGAGCGGCATCGGTCGTCTCCTGATCGGGCGAGGCCATCGTCGAGGTATAGGGCAGAGCCATGCCAAGGGCTTCTATGGCGCTGGACATGGTATTTGCCGTATACATTCCGCCGCAGCTGCCGCTGCCGGGACAGGCGTGGCGCTCGACTTCGCCAAATGCCTCGCGATTGATTGCGCCGCTATTGAATTGTCCTACTGCTTCAAAGACCGAAACAATGTTGAGGTCCCGGCCTTCCCATTTTCCGGGTTTGATCGTGCCGCCATAGACAAAGAGCGACGGGATATTCAATCGAGCAAGGGCTATCAGGGCGCCTGGCTGATTCTTGTCGCAGCCGCCAATCGCTACCACGCCATCCATTGACTGCCCGCGACAAACCGTCTCGATCGAGTCCGCAATGACCTCACGGCTTACCAGCGATAGCTTCATTCCCTGAGTTCCCATTGAGATTCCGTCGGAAATCGTGATCGTGCCGAAGGTCTGGGGCATTCCTCCGGCATTGGCGACGCCGCTGGCCGCCGCTTCTTCGAGTCGGCGCAGTCCCGAATTACAGGGAGTAATAGTACTGTGTCCAGATGCAATGCCCACGATGGGCTTGCTGAAGTCGCCATCGCCAAAGCCGACAGCTCGCAGCATGGCACGATTGGGGGCCCGACGATCGCCCTCGGTCATGCCTATGCTATTCCAGTTGAGAATTTTTCCGTTGCGATCGCCCATCCATTCAGATTGGAGCGGAGCCCCGCGCCGTCAACTCAAAGGAACGACGATTGACCCTGGCGCGCCCAGGAAGCGACGCGCTACACGAGTTGCGCCGCCGATATCAAGGGCTCTGGCCAAGCGTCGCCGACTGTGAAACGTAGAGGACGCCTGGAATCCGCGGCCCAAGATCGCCATTGATCATTACGCTGATCGCGTGTCGGGCTGGAAGAGTTTGATTTCGCACCCAGCTCAACATGGGTCCATCGGTGTGCGGGCTGTTTCCGAAGGCGGCCAGGACAAAGATCTCTTTCGCTCCCGCTGCAGCCCGCTCCTGTTCCACTATCATCTGAATGCGCTGCACCTTACCTGGTCCCCAGTGGATGGGAGGAACGATGCGATCGGTGTATCGATCGCCGCGGCTCTCCAGAGCGATGCCCAGGACTCGCTCTGGAGGCAGCGCCAGAGCGGTCGCCATACGTTTCACAAAGAAATCCGGCGAAGCAGAGATGATGTAGTTGTGAACCCCGCGGCTTTCCAGGGCGCGAAGAATGGCGATGGAACTTGCAAAAAAATGCGGCGGAAATCGATGACGCACCTGGTCGCCGGCGGAGGCGATATCCTGGACCCTGGCGCCGGCAAAGGTCTGGGCAGTAAAGCCATATGCCGTAGCATAGCCGGCGCGATTTTCCAGCGCCAGATAGTCGCGCCGGTAGCGTTCAAAGGCGCCGGGCCCTGCATAGCGTGGCGATAAGCCTCTGCCGATCAATTCTTCTTGCAGTCCCGCATAAAGGGTCTGCCCATTGCGAGTCAGTCCTTCGGTCAGGTCGCCATCCAAAATTGTTCCATCAAAATCCCACACTGCTACAAAGATGCAGCCCGGCGAGGCGCAGGGTTGCACGCCATTGCGTGCAAAACGATCCACTGCAAGCCGCGTCTGTTCGATTTCATCCAGCACCTGTTTGGCATGGGCTTCCGGTGTAGCAAGCTGACTGCATTGCGCAAGGGCCGCTAGCGCGGCCGCCCAAAAGCAGGCCAATATTAAACTGCGAATCCCCAATTGGCGGCGTATCATCGATTGGCGCCTCCTGCTGCTTGATCATCCATTTCATCGAGCTCTGTGCGGTAGCCGCCATTCAAAATAGGAAAGCGGTACCAGCTGCGCGGATCCAGATTGACGTCGTCCAGATGGAATGAGGGCGCATAGCGTTCGCGTTTCCATTGGTTTCTTGACCAGAGTTCGAAGAAGCGCCGAATTGCAGCGCGCAACTGATTTGCGTCGGACCACTCCGGGTCTGCATGCAGATGCTCGAAAATCTCCGCAGGCGGCTTACGGTCGCGTATCGCCAGCCGTTCAATGCGATCAAGCAGTCGGTATGGCATTAGATCCGACTCGTCGCTCTGTCCCGCCGCAGCCGGCCGCAGTTCTGCTGTGGGCGCCTGACGCGTGATGGCCTGCAGAGCCGCAATCGGCCCAAGCAGCCAGTCGCCCTGAATTTCCATCCAGCGCAGCCAGTTCTGGACAAAGTGCTTATCGATTCCCGCAATGGGCGCTAGGCCTCCCGCGGTATCTCCGTCCATCGTGCAGTAGCCGACGGCTGCTTCACTCCGATTGCTGGTGGTCAATAACAGATCGCCGCGCAAGTTTGCCAGTAGCCAGACCATGGGCGCGCGCGTGCGAGCCTGGATATTTTGCAGGGCAAGGTCATCGGTCTTCCATTCCAGCGTGCGCCCGGCGATAGCCGCTCCGCGCTGGAGATAGGCTGCGGCCTGCTCTTCGACGTCGATTTCGTAATGATCGGCATGCAGTGCGTCAGCCAGTGCGCTCGCGGCGCTGCGCGTCGTTTCGCTGGATTGCCGTGTGGATTGATAGACCGTGAGCAGCAGCTGTGAACTCAGGACGGGGACGATTTTGCGTAGTCCGTCTTCGCTCTCGTGGCTCTCATCGGGCAGCAACTCAATCAAGTCGCGGCGACCAAGTCGCTCCAGACACTCGCGAGGTCCAAGCTCAGCAATGGCCAGCGCCAGCATTCGCTGCACCAGCACAGCGCAGCAGGCCGAGTCGGCGCCGCCCGATAACGATATGACAAAGCCGCGGCTGTGGCTCTTGCGCAAATAGTCAAAAAGTCCAAGACCTTCCGCGCGCAAAAACTCGGCTTCGCGCGATGCCAGCTGGGCCGCGCCTACCGTCTCCGCCCAGCAAGTCCGGGGCAATGGAGAGGCATTGGCAGAATTGGGCGGCGAACCAAAACCGATGGTTCTCGTGCGGCCCCGTAGCAACTGTACTGGAGCAACGGGTCCAGGCGTTGCGTCGCCCTGACGTACAAAGCTGTACTGACGCGCGCGCTGGACGCGCAGCCGCTCAAGGTCAATGAGGGTATTCTGGACGCGATAGTCGGCAAAGGAAAAGCCGCGATCCTCAAGCAGCATTTCGCCGCCGGCTGCAACTACCGCGGCGCCATCGTAGATCATCCGGCCGGCCTCGTTGCCCAGCAGGTTCACCATTGCATAAGCGCAGCCAAAGTTGCGCGATGACTCCTGCACAATACGGCGGCGCAGCTCAAACTTGCCAAACGCAAAATGCGAGGCCGAGGGATTGAGCAGTAAATCGACGCCGCCATTCAAGTGCTGCACTCCGGGCCGGTCTGGCACCCAGGCATCCTCGCAGATTTCGATGGCAAAGCGAATGTCGCCGAGTGCAAACAGCGGATTGCCAAAAGGGATGCTCTGTCCGTCGATTTCTATTACTTCTGTCTGTTGGCCATGCCAGGCGCTAAACCAGCGCGGCTCATAGTGAACGCCATCGCCGGCGAGGCGCCCCTTGGCTGTAATGCCAGCGATACGCCCGCCGTTCAGTACCGCAGCGCAATTGTAAAGACGATCGTTACGTGCGATTGGAAGTCCGACAATCACCGCACCGCCAGGCAAACGCCGATCAGCTTCTTGAGCGATCTCACGCAGCAATTGCAGCGCTCGCTCCTGAACATCCGGGGAATGAAAGGCGTCCTCACAGCCATAGCCGGTAATGCACAGCTCTGGGAAGAGCGCCAGGTCGATCGGTTTGCCGAGCGTCCGCAGGGCGCGTAGAATTCGATCGAGATTGCCGCTCCAATCGAGCGGCGTCTGATTTACAGCCAGCGTGGCAACCGCGACGGTAAGCATCGCACTGCGTCAGGCGACCGCCAGCTGGCAGCGCTCCAGGAAAGATTGCAGAAGCAACAGACCGTCCAGTGACGAGGAGGTCAGCGGATCAACGGCGCGCTCCGGATGCGGCATCAAGCCCAGACAGAGATGTTCACGGTCGGTGATCCCCGCGATTTGCTCGGCGGAACCATTGACATTGTCCGCATACTGAAATGCAATTTGATCATGGTCAAAAAGGCTCCGCAATTCCTCCTCATCGATTCGGAAATTGCCCTCGCCGTGGGAGACGGGGATTCGATATTCGCGATTGGCCTGCAAACCGCGTGCGAATGCGTTGTGCGGATTCGCTTTGAGTGCGACCGTCTTGCAGATGTGTTTCAGCGTGACGTTGCGAATCAGAGCGCCGGGAAGCAGGCCTGCCTCGCAAAGGATTTGAAAACCATTGCAAATCCCGACGACTGGCCGTCCACTACGGCGATGTTCGCGCAAGGAATCCATGGCCCTGGCAAATCTTGCAATGGCGCCGCAGCGCAAGTAGTCTCCATAGGAAAAGCCGCCGGGTACGATCAGCAGGTCATAGCGCCTTTCAATTGCGTCGGCATGCCAGAGGAGGTCGGCTTCGAGATCAAAAGCCAGCTTCAAACCGCGCAGTATGTCCTGATCACAATTGGATCCTGGAAAAGTAAGAACGCCGGCCTTCACGGCGCGGCCCCGATCGTAAATTCAAAAGTTTCAATCACCGGATTTGACAGCAGCGATTCGCAGTACTTTCGCACCTGCTGCTCGGCATCCTCCGCAGAGCGGCTTTCCAGAAGCAATTCCACAAACTTGCCGATGCGCACGTCTTGCACCTCGCGGTGATTCAGATTGTGAAGCGCATGAAGCACTGCCTGACCTTGCGGGTCCAGGATCGATTCTTTGAGCTTGATTTGGATACGGGCCAGATACATTGCTGTCAACCATGCCAGCCTTGCCGGAGCCCCAAACGGGCAAAGAGAATTTTTACCCGCGATGGCAACGCCGCTGGTTGCCAGCTGCCGCATTGTTTGCAGGGTTGACGGCGTCGATAGCCGCTCAGCCGTCTCCTCAGCTATCAGACCGAGGCGACGGGTCGATTCAGGACAGCCGGAGCAACCTGACATGGCTTAAGTGTCCGGTTGGACAGCGCTATGCGGGCCATCTCTGCAGCGGCCATGCGCAATTGCTTGGCTGGCGGCGCGCCCAGCAACGCTGCGCTTTGCGGCACGACCTTGGCTTTCACGATTGGCGCCTGCCTTCGCGCGACGATTTGCTCAGCCTGCTGGACATGGGCCTTTCCGCGCCCTACTATCCGGCGGAATACTTTGGGGCCATGAATCCGCCGGTGCTATGGAATGCAGCGGCTATCACCGACGAGCGCGGCGTGCACGGCGAAGCGATCAACTTTTTGACCGGCGCTCGCTTCGCAATGCAGGGGCCCAGAGCTTTTGCACTGTGTGTTCGCGGCGGCGGGGCGGCGCCCTAGTCGTCCACCTGCTTGATTGTCTACGATTGCAGGACGACGCAGCAAAACCCTATGGCTTTCCAGGACCATTTTTCCAGCCATTCCGGCCAGTATGCAAGGTTTCGGCCACAATATCCAGAGTCCCTCTTCGACTCTGTAGCTGCTTTGCTGTCGCCGGAACAGCGTATTTGCGCCTGGGATTGTGCGACGGGCAACGGACAGGCAGCCCGGCCGCTTGCGGCGCGCTTCAAGCAGGTCATTGCCAGCGATGGCAGCGCTCGCCAAATTGAGCAAGCGCTGTCTTGTGCCGGCGTCGAATACCGCGTCTTTACGGCTGAGGAGCCGGACCTCGAAGATGATAGTATCGATCTGGTGACGGTGGCGCAGGCCTTCCACTGGCTGCGCTTGCCACAGTTCTACACGGCGCTACGGCGCGTGGTGCGTCGCCATGGCTGGCTGGCGGTCTGGGGCTATGGCCTGAACTCGATTGATCCTCTGATCGACGAACTCGTTTTGCATTTCTACAGGAATACAGTAGGACCATTCTGGCCTCCGGATCGGCGTCACATTGAAAACGGCTATCGCGCTTTGGACTTCCCGTTTGCGGAAGTTGCAATGGACCAGCCGCAAATCGAGCTATTTATGGATCTGGCCGACTTTCTGGGTTACCTGGGAACCTGGTCGGCCGTGGTCCGCTATCGCGAGATAAAGGGGCAGAATCCGATCGACGAGATAGTCGAACCGCTGCGTTCGCTGTGGGGCGATGCTCAACGGCGATGCGTTCGCTGGCAAATTTTCTTGCGGGCTGGACGAGTGCATGGACTGCCGGGGGCCTAGGCAGCCGAGAGCGCCTGTTCAATGCGCATTTCGATTTGCCGATAGAGGCGCACTGTCTCATCAATCACAGACTGCGGCAGCGCCGGGGCCGGCGGCGTCTTGTTCCAGCCAATTGATTCTACGTAATCGCGAATGAACTGCTTATCGAAGCCAGCCGGCGATGCGCCGGTGCTGTACTCGCTGCTTTCCCAGTAGCGGCTGGAGTCCGGCGTCAATGCCTCGTCGATCAGCAGAATCCTATCGTTGAGTATTCCAAACTCAAATTTGGTATCGCAAAGTAGAATCCCGACCCGTCCCATGCGTTCCGCTGCGAACTGGTAGATGGCGACGGATATATCGCGCAAGCGTTCGGCCAGACCGTTCGGCAAGGATGCGGCCATCGCCGCAAAGCCGACATTCATGTCGTGGTCGCCAAGCGGGGCCTTGGTGGCAGGCGTGAAGATCGGGCCCGGCAGGCGCGAAGACTGCTGCAGCCCGGACGGCAATGCGATTTCGCACACAGCGCCCGTCGCGCTGTATTCCTTCCACGCCGAACCAGCCAGAAAACCGCGCACCACACATTCGAAATCGACGCGTTGGGTTCTCCGTACGTACATACTGCGGTCGGCAAGCTCCTCGGTATTGAAGGGCGGCGGATAGTTGTGAAAGTCGGCGCTGAGCAAGTGATCTTCAAAGTCCCATTGATCCATCAAGCCCGAGCGGCGCAGCGCCTGAAACCATAGCGTAGAGATCCGCGTCAGAATCGCGCCCTTGCCAGGTATTAGTTGATCAAAGACCACATCAAATGCCGAGAGTCGGTCGCTTGCCGCTACGAGCATGCTCCTTTCATCGACTGAGTAAAGGTCGCGAACCTTGCCGCGATAGAACGGTTCAGGAAGAGCGCTCATGGACAGACAACTAGATCATGAAGCGACGGCGCTGAACCTTTTGCGGGGCAAGAAAGGAGCGCTGCGTTTCGTTCACCCGGCGCGCGACGCCCAGCGCACTGAAAGTTTCCGGCTCGTTTGCATCGACGCCCGGACACTCCGCGCGCATCTCAGTATAGCTCTCCTGATCGGCAAAAGAGGAGGGCCAGAAGGGGAAAGAGCGACATTGCAGCGGCCGGACTTCGTAGATTCGACAGCGTTCTTCACTATCCAGGAAATGACAGGCGCCCCCGGTGCGATGATAGTAATATCCGTTTTCTTTCCCTTGAATCAAGCGCTGGCGCAGACTGCGGCGTTCGGCGGCGCTCAAGTCAAGGTGTTCATAGATCGCCGCCAGATCGTCCGCAGTAAAATAGACGCTGCCCGGGCCGCGACAGCATTGGCCGCAGCCTGTACACCGAAAGCGAAAGGTCGCGCTACTCATGGCGCGAACGACGCCGGCCGTACTTTGCGGTTCAAATAGATCCGGGTCCTGCTCCTCGCGCACAGAAACAAGCCGTCCTCTGCCTGAGGGCTGGCAACTGTTTTATGTCGCCGACCGACAGCCTGCAGGCGGGACAATTTCCCTCATGGTCGCAGCCGTTTCAGGCGACACCTCTATTGATGAACCCTGCGCAAGCTCTTCGGCGTCCTGGTCCGGGACCGTCCGTAGATTCGATAGAATCCTCGATCGTCGCTCCTGGCAGCAGCGACGGGCTATTCATGCGTCAATTGCAGACGGCTGCTCAACTTGCCTTCAACCGGCCGACTGAACCAATTGGCGTTCAAGGCTCTGCCGAGACGACGCCAGCGCCGCTGCGCCCGCAAACTCCTGATGAGGCATTCGAGGTTGGAGCGGTTCAACGCAGTCCCCTGGAAGGGCAAGAGGTCCTGCAGGCTCGAGAAGCAACAGAGGCTCGTGAACGGCGAGATACGCGCGACCGGCGCGAGGCGCGAGAAGAGCGGGACTCGGAGCGCGCCTTGAGTAAGGGTCCGATAGCGGCCACCGCAAATGCGGACGCTCCGGAGAAAAGACCGGACAGCTTGCCGCAAAATGCGCCAGGTTCTACTCGGTCCGCCGCCAAAGCCAAAGAGGGGAGCGGCTCTGGAACGATAGAGGGCGACGCTGCCGTCGCACTTCAAAGCCGCCAGCTAAAGGCAAAGCAACTGCACCCGGCATCTGCTTTCGATCCTTTGCCCTCGACGCTATTTGCCCGGCTCAAGCGCGCCGAGCTCGCGCCAGAGGAAAGCGCCGCATCCAACGCGGCGTCGCTACTGCAAAAGTCAGGCGATCCACGGACAGGTCTGCGTCTGACGGCCGCCGAGACGGGCGGTCGCCGCGGCGGCGTGCACAAAGGCGAAGGCCAGTCTCAGCAAATCAATCTATCACGGCAGGAAATTTCAAAGTCGCCGGACCCCGGAGCATTGCGTGCGCTAAGCGCTGGGACGTCGGAAGAGCGCCCGCAATCGCAGCAAATCGGCGAGAAGATCAAGATCGATGACCGCCGCGAGCGCGCCGTTTTCACGGACAACTCGCCGCGCACCGAACAGCGGCGTTCGCGCTCTGACTCCCAGTCCTCGCGCGAGGATCGCGGATCGCTACAGTCGCACGTTGAATGGCTGGCTCGTTCTATTGAAAAGGAGATAGGGTCGTTGCGCGGACCGAGCGCTGCATCTTCTTCGATTCAGGAACCAGCGAAGATGTTTCAAGAACTGGTCCAGGCTGCGCGTTTGCAGCTGAATGCCGATGGCAGTTCCATCGCCTCGATTCGGATGCACCCCGAGCATCTGGGGCGCCTTACACTGCATCTTCAGGTGCGGGAAAATCAAGTGCACGCCCAGGCTGTGGTGGAGAGCGAAGCGGCCCGCAAGCTTGTTGAAAATGAGATCGACGCGCTTCGCAGCGAACTGCGGCGTCAGGGGATTCAAGTCGAAAGCGTCAGTGTTCGCGTACGTGAAAGCGGCGAAGGCGCCGGAGCGGGGCAATCGCGCGGCGAGGAATCGGCCAGCTGGACGCAAATGAATAGCGACAACAGCGGCCAGGATAGCAGTCAGCGTTTCGCCGCTTCGAGCGAAGAGGTAGCAATGTTAGACTACGAGCAGCAGCAGGCCGGCAATGCATTTGAGCAAGATAGCCTGCAACTTACAGCATCGCACCAGGATTTGAGCGCCCTGAATCTAGTCGCTTGAAAGAAGGAAGATCGCCATGCCAGAAGTCAGTCAGCTGAGTTCCGACCAGTTACGCAACCGATACCTGAATCAGGATCGTCAGGTAAATATTCAGCAAACCTTGCGCGAGCAAGAACAATTGCAGCAGAGCGGACTTCAGGACATCGAAGTGCGCGAATCGCCCAAACAGCTGGGCAAGGACGACTTTCTCAAGCTTCTGATTACGCAATTGAGTCACCAGGATCCCACCCAGCCAGTTCAGGATCAACAGTTCATCGCCCAGATGGCGCAGTTTAGCTCGCTGGAACAAATGCAGAACATGTCCAGCGCTCTGAATCGGATGGCGGAGCGGCAGGGCCATACGCTGGTTGGTCGCTTCGTCGTCGGGCGCGACTTCGTACACGGCGAACAGGTCAGCGGCGTAGCACAGGCATTCTTCTATGATGAAAGCGGCATTCCGTTCTTGAAAGTTGGCGGTCGAGCGGTGCGCGTCGATGATGTGATCCTGATTGGAGATCCAGAGCAATTCCGCCCTGAATTTGGCGGAACTGGCGCTGTTTCGCCATCTCCGGCGCAGTCACAGCCGCCCGGCGCGGCAAACCGGACGCCTCAATCCGGGCCCGCAAATTCCGGGAGCGCCTCGTCGCCGCCAGCGCCGCCAGCGCCGCCAATTGCCGCCACGCCGACAGGAGATCCGGAACTGGCAAGGCGAGCGGCAGCCGGCTATGAATCCAATTTGAATCCGGCGCCAGCGTCGCAGGAGCCTGATTCGGAAACTGTCACTCCGCAGGCAGCGGGCGAACAAATCCAGTCAAGCCTGCCGCCAGAATCCCGACAGTAGAAACAAGCGAATAGAGAACTCAATCTAAGAGTGCAAGAGACCAGGTAGGAAAAAGAAAGCTTATGATGCGATCGCTGTATTCCGGTGTTGCGGGCCTGAAAAACCACCAGGTGCGGATGGATGTGATTGGTAACAACGTTTCCAACGTCAACACGCACGGCTTTAAGGCTGAGCGAGTGACATTCATGGACATGATCAGTCAGGAGATGTCCGGGGCCTCAGAACCGCGTGAAAATATCGGCGGTATCAACCCGATGCAGGTTGGACTGGGCGTAATGATGGCGTCCATCGACAAGATCATGACGCAGGGCAGTTTGCAAACTACCGGTCGCAACACGGATGTCGCCGTATCCGGCGAAGGATTCTTTATCATCCGCGATGGTGAAAAGCAGTACTATACGCGCGCCGGCCAGTTCACCATCGACCGCGACGGATTCTATGTTCATCCGGGCACGGGCCTGCGCGTTCAGGGCTGGAATGCCCGAGAAGACGAGAATGGCAATCGCTACATCAATTCCAGCGCCAGCATCGAGAATATTCACATTCCGCTGTATTCCAAGAAGCCGGCGCATGCAACTACCGAAGTATCCTACGAATCCAATCTGCGGCAGAACGTAGAGGCGATACCGCCGGATGCGACGGAGGAACAAATCCAGCAGTTTCTTTCCGGGCCGCCGGAAACGCGGCGCGGACACGTGACTACCATCAACGTCTACGACCCCGAGGGGAATCAGCGCGAACTGCGTTTGGAGTTCTTGAAAGTGGGTGAGAACCGTTGGCGCGTGCGCACCAATTTGCAAGATGCTTCCAATGTATCCGTAAACGTGGTAGGTCCGGGGGGCCAGGATACAGCGATCGGCGGCAGCAACAGCTTCGATATCAATTTCAGTTCAGACGGCCGGGTACTCTCCGTATCTGATGGAGTAGATACGCTCAACGCCGGCAAGCTTGATGTGCAGCTTTCCTTTCGCATCCCCGGGAATCCGGAAACGCAAACCATTCGCCTGAATATGGGCGAAGCCGGCCAAATGCGCGGCGTCACTCAGTTTGCAGCGCCATTCACGACTCGCGCCCGCGAGCAGGACGGCTACGCAATGGGATATCTGGAAAGCTTTTCCATTGACAACACTGGAACCGTGACCGGAACTTTTTCCAATGGCGTGAAGGAGCCTCTGGCCCGCATTGCACTGGCCGTATTCACCAACCCGGGCGGTCTGACCAAAGAGGGCGAAACCAAGTTCAGCTTCTCGATCAATTCCGGCGAACCAAACATCGGCGAGGCCGGTATCGGCGGCCGCGGAAAGATCAATGCCGGACTGCTGGAAATGTCCAACGTGGACCTGACCGATCAGTTTACGGACATGATCGTAACCCAGCGCGGATTTCAGGCAAATTCGCGTACAATTACAACCAGCGATCAGATGATTCAAGAGGTCCTGGGACTGAAGCGCTAAGGTCGGCTTCTCGTCGATAATTGAAAACCCGGCTCGACGGCAGCCGGGTTTTTTTATGCCCTGACTCTGCAGGGAGCGCGATCGTTTGGAAAAGTACAGCATTTCTACGGAATTGCATGGCGCAATCACCGTGGTCTCTCTGGTCGGGAACTTCGATTCAGAGGCATCCTTCAAGTTAGAATCGGAGCTGATTGCACTGCTCAAGGGCGGCTCGCGAAGAATCTTGCTCGATTGCAAACAGCTGGCATACGTCTCCAGCAGTGGAATTGGCGCCATCATGTCCGCAGGGCAGCAAGTTCGCGATCTTCGCGGCGACTTGAAACTCTGCGGACTGCAGCCAGCCATTCGACGCTTGCTGCAATACCTCGGACTGGACGGCATCTACGATCAATATGCTACGCTTGAAGAGGGCATCGCCAACTTCGCCTGAGTCTGCCGGGCTTTTCGCTTGCAGCGCCGGACGGAAAACCGCTCTGTAGTTCCGGTAAGAGGTATATTGATGAGCGCAAGCAATGCCAGCACAGTTCCGGAACGTTTTGCAGTCCCGGAATACGTCAAGAACGAGAAATTCAAAGCGTGGTTCCATCAAGTAGTAGATCTTTGTCAGCCAGATCAAGTGCACTGGTGCGATGGCAGCGACGCCGAATGGAAATCGATGTGCGAGAGCATGGTCGAACACGGCACATTTGTCCGCCTGAATCCCGCCAAGCGTCCCAATAGCTATCTGGCATTTTCTGATCCAGGCGATGTAGCTCGCGTCGAGGATCGTACGTTCATCTGTTCGCGTCGCCGGCAGGATGCCGGCCCCACTAACAATTGGATCGAGCCCTCCGAAATGCGCGCTACGCTCAACGGATTGTTCCGCGGCGCAATGCGCGGGCGCACTCTGTACGTTGTGCCTTTCAGCATGGGGCCTCTGGGATCGGATATCGCGCAAATCGGCGTGGAGTTGAGCGATTCGCCCTACGTTGCCGTTAATATGAAGATCATGACCCGCATGGGCCGCAAGGTCTGGGATGTGATGGGCAATAACGATTTTGTTCCCTGTCTGCACAGCGTTGGTATGCCGCTGGCGCAGGGCCAAAGGGACGTTCCATGGCCCTGCAATAAAGACAACAAGTACATAGTACATTTCCCGGAGGACCGGGAAATCTGGTCCTATGGCAGCGGCTATGGCGGCAATGCTCTCCTTGGTAAGAAGTGCTTCGCCTTGCGCATCGCCTCAACGATGGGGCGGGATGAGGGATGGCTTGCGGAACACATGTTGATCCTTGGCGTTGAGCAGCCGGGCGGGGAGAAGAACTACGTTGCGGCGGCTTTCCCCAGCGCCTGTGGAAAGACGAACTTCGCGATGTTGATACCGCCGGGCCCGCTGAGCCGCATGAAGGTAACAACCGTCGGCGACGACATTGCCTGGATCAAGCAGGGCAGCGACGGGCGACTCTATGCGATCAACCCGGAAGCCGGCTACTTTGGCGTTGCGCCCGGCACCTCGTACAAGTCGAACCCCAACGCGATGGATAGCATCAAAGCCAATTCCATTTTCACCAACGTCGCTCTGACCCCGGACGGAGATGTCTGGTGGGAAGAGATGACCGACGAGGCGCCGCCGGAATTGACTGACTGGCAGGGACAGAAGTGGACCCCGCAGATTGCAAAGGAAAGCGGTCGCAAGGCGGCGCATCCCAACGCGCGCTTTACCGCGCCGGCCTCGCAATGTCCTTCCATTGATCCAGCCTGGGAAGACCCCAAGGGCGTCCCGATCTCAGCCTTTATCTTTGGCGGACGTCGCGCCAGCACGGTCCCTCTGGTCTATCAGGCCGTAAACTGGAACTTTGGCGTCTACCTTGCGGCCACTATTGGATCAGAAATGACTGCCGCCGCCGCCGGTACTATCGGCCAGGTGCGGCGGGATCCGTTTGCTATGTTGCCTTTCTGTGGCTACCACATGGGCGACTATTTCAATCACTGGCTGCAAATGGGACGCGGACTGCCCAACCCTCCGCGCATCTTCTGTGTGAACTGGTTTCGCAAAGACGAGAATGGCAAGTTCATGTGGCCAGGCTTTGGCGACAATATGCGCGTGCTGAAGTGGGTGGTGGATCGTGTCAATGGTCGCGCCTCTGGAATTGAATCTCCGCTGGGCTGGATGCCGCGTTACGAGGATATTGACTGGAGCGGACTGGATTTCAGCCGTGAGCGATTCAACCAGCTGATGACTGTAGATCGTGAGTTATGGAAGCAGGAGGTGCTGATGCACGAAGAGCTCTTTGAAAAGCTCTATGACCGACTGCCTAAAGAATTCATCGCGATGCGTGAACTGATTCTGTCCAGTTTGTGGCGCTCGCCGGCGCGCTGGGAGCTGGCGCCGGAGCGCTACGGCGAGGAGCTTGCCGTGCGCTGAGCTCCAGGGCGCACAGCGGAGCACGGATGCGCAAAAGGCCGGTCCCCTGGGGCCGGCTTTTTGTTTGGGTCGGCCGCTCCGGGGGTTTCTTGTGGAACGTATTACGTCGCTTCAATGGCTTCCAAAAGAGTCTGCTGGCCCTGCTGGAAGTTAAATCCTGTACCTGCTTCGCGCCTTATGTCGCGCGGGCCCCGCGCTCCGATCTCAGTGGCGATGCGGCGCCGAGTGGCTCAGCGCAGATCCAGCTGCACCGCGTTCAGGATATTGTCCAGGCCGCGCAGCTTTGCCAGCGCCTCCGGGCTCAGCAGGTCGTCCACGGTCATCATGCAATAGGCCGTGCCGCCTTTGTCGTCGCGACTGAGCTCGAGATGGGCAATGTTGATATTGAGATCGCCCAGGAAATTTCCAAGCGTGCCAACAACGCGCGGCACATCGCGATTGGTAACCAGTAACATGATGCCATCCGGCTTGAACTCGATGGGCAGGCCAAACATCGAAAAAACCAGCGGTTCGCGATTGACGCTAGTAAATTTGCTCTCTGTACTCTGACCGCGCGACGTGGAGAAGCGGACGTGCACATAGCTGGAGAATCCACGCTCGGCAGCTTTCTTGTTCTCCTGCAATTGAATGCCGCGGTCGCGAGCAAAAACGGGCGCATTGACGAAATTCACTTCATCGCCCATGGCAACGCTGAGTGCGCCACAGAGTATGGCCGTGCTTACCGGCTGGGTGGCAAAGTTTGCAACTTCTCCACAGTAGTCGATTTGCACGCTGGCCAGATCGCCGGGAAGCATGTGCGCCAGCATGCGACCTACTTTCTCTCCGCCCTGGAAGAAGGGCTTCAGGTAGTCCATAGCCTCCGGATCGACCGTCGGAAAATTCAAGGCATTGCGAGCAATGCCGCGCTCAAAGTATTCGATGAGCTGGTCCACCGACTCCATGGCTACGGCGAATTCGGCATCGCCGGTCGACGCTCCAAGATGGGGCGTCATTATACAATTTTCCATCTCGGTAAGAGCAAACCCGGACGGCGGAGGCTCCTCCGAAAAAACATCCAGCGCCACGGCGGCGATTTTGCCGCTGCGCAATCCCTCGGCCAGCGCGGCTTCCTCGTAAATTCCGCCGCGCGCGCAGTTGATCAGTCGCACGCCGTCTTTCAGGCGAGCCAGGTTTTGCAAATTGACCAGACCGCGCGTGGCGTCGGTCAGCGGAGTATGCACCGTTACAAAGTCCGACTGCGCCAGCAGCTCCTCCAGAGCGACGATATCAATTTCAAGATGGCTCAGGTTGGCCGGCGGTATATAGGGATCATAGCCAACGACATTCATTTGCAGCCCGCGGGCGCGCTTGACGACCTCCTTTCCGATCCGGCCAAGACCGACAACGCCCAGGGTCTTGCCGGTCAGTTCAACGCCGACAAACTTGCTCTTTTCCCATTTTCCCTGCTTCATCGAGGCATTGGCCTGCGGCGTCTTGCGCGCCAGGGCAAAGAGCAGCGCCAGAGCCTGCTCCGCAGTGGAGACAGTATTGCCGCCCGGAGCGTTCATTACGATGACGCCGCGGCGCGAACTCTCCAGAATATCGATATTGTCTACGCCTACGCCGGCGCGTATGACAATCTTCAAGTTTGGCGCGCGCTCCAGAAGCGCGGCATCCACGCGTGTTGCCGAGCGAATGATCAGTCCCTGCGCCTGCGGCATGATTTCCAGCAGGCGATCGCGACTGTAGCCGCCATCATAAAGCACTTCCAGGCCTGACTGCTGGCGAAGTCGAGCCACGCCTTCCGGATCAAACTTGTCTGCAACGACAATGCAGTGCTTCATTTCGCCAGGTTTCGAGATAGAGGGGCGGCGGCAAGCGGGATCGGGCAAGTCAGGTCGAGCTTCGTTCACTTTGCCGTTGAACGCTATATCGCTGTCAATTTGCCGCGCCGCAGACGCGGAAATTTCCAGCCCTTCGGCGCAGGTCGCGGGGCGGAATCAGCGTTCAAGGTTTCATCAATGAATGATTGAAGGAAACGGAACACGCGATCGCGAGCGCGCTCGTGTGTGAGCAAAGTATGCATGGTGGAAAGATCGGGAGGCAGGATAAACATCAAAGCGCGCTTTTCACGACTCTGAATTCGATTGTATATGTAGGCCTGGTTTTCGGCGCTCACTGTCCGGTCATTGGCTGCCATGATCGAGCAATAGGGGGCATGAATTCTGCCCAGCCCAGCTCGCACGGCGGGCAGTGCGCGCTTGAAACTGTGCAGCGCGGCCAGGGCGTGCTGGTAACGGTAGCCGACCCAGGGATTGAGGCGCTCCACCTGTCCAGGTCGGTTGCGCTCCAGACGAAGAATGGGCTGAAAGATCTTGATCAAGCCGGTCAGTGGCATTGTAGGCTGATGGAAGATGAGGCGGCCATTGAAGAAGCCATTAAAGAAAACGGGACTGCTGATGGTAATCAGTCCAGCCGGTCGAAAGGTATCGGCATGCCGCGATGCAATGCGCAGGGCAACGGCGCCGCCCATGGAAAATCCAACCAGAAATAGTTTGCGGTAACGCGACCGTTCTTCGAGATACATTCGTTCGATGTAACTCTCCCAATGCTGGAAGCGGGTACGCGCCAGGTCCTCGATGCGCGTACCGTGGCCGGGCAGCAGTGGTCCAATTGCAGTATGGCCCAAACTATGGAGGAATTCCCCAAGCGGTCGTACGTTGAAGGGACTGCCGCCGTAGCCATGAATGACCAGAAAGGCAATGCCGCTCTTGCCCTCGAAGCGCCAGGGCGCGGCGCCTTCCAGCATATGTTCCGGGTCTGGCGCAGGCGGCATCGGCAGCGCCTTCTCCGGCAATCCGTAGTGGCCGATAAGCAGCGCCAGCAGGAGACAGGCCGCGACAAGGAAGGCGAGGGACATTCGACTCTGGAATGCCGGCAGCGTAGCCCTGCGGGCAAACAAAAAAAGTCAACCTTCGGTCGGGACGCGGTGGCGTCGGCTGCTTGACTGCCGAGCAATGCTGCTGAAGGATTCCCCATGCCAAGACGGGCGGAGCGCTTCCAGATGCTGCTGACTGAGGAAGAGCGACTGCTGCTCGATCAAATCTCGGCAAAGCAAGGTCGCCCGGCGGCGGAGGTGCTGCGTTCGGCGCTGCTCAGCGTGCATCAACCGGCCGGGGCCTATGCTTCGCTACGCGCCCTTGAGAGCTTGATTCATCGGCCGCCGCTCTCGCTGGAGCAGCAGGCTCAATTGCGGCGCGAGGCGCAGCGCGGGTGAAGGAGCGCATCTATCTTGGTGCGATGGGAATGTTAGCTCTGGCTGGACCTGAGGGCCGTTCGCTCAATCTGGCTCTCCAGTTGGCATTGAAGAGGGGCGATCTGGCAGTTACCGGCGCCGCCAGCGTGCAACGATTGCAGGACCTTTTCGAGCGGACGGCCGCTTCGGACGCGTTTGCCGAACTATGGCCTTGCCTGCGTGATATCGTGGCCGAGATATCGGCGTTTGGGCGCGAGGAGCTGGAGCGCTCGCTGGAGTTGAAGCGGCTGCGCGACCTTCCAGGCTGGCTTGCGCGTGAGGCTGTATCGGCTTTGAGCAACGAATCCACAATGGTGCTCGATGCCGGCAGCGGTCTGGCCGAGCTCTGCTTGCTACCACGGCTGGAGGCCAGGGGCTAATTGATTGACGCCGGTTGCAGAATCACAATCCTGGCCGTTCTGAGCCAACGAAATAGCTTTCGAAGGCTCGATCAGCGTCGTTCAGTTCTGAAAACTGACGTCGGTGAGAGGAATCCGGCATGGGGAAGCTGCCGATCGCATTTGTGATCCTGGCCTGCCTCCTCAGCATGTTCCTGGGAGCGGCCCTGGGCTCGCTTCTAGAACAGGTCTTTGGATTCGGCTGGTTGAATGTTGAGCTCTTTGGGAGCCCCGTAACAATTGAGGACTTTTATCTGCTGAAGCGTTTGGAACTGCAGCTGACGCCGGGCGCCCTCCTGGGTCTTGGCCTTGCCGGCTGGTTCTTCTATCGATACACGAGGAACTAAGAAAACTATGTCGACCATTTCCATGAAGAACCTGCTCGAGGCGGGCGTACATTTCGGACACCAGACTCGAAAGTGGAATCCGAAAATGGCGCCCTATATCTTCACGGCGCGCAATGGCATCCATATCATCGATCTGCAAAAGACGGTGCAGCTCGCCAAGCAGGCCTACGAGGCTCTGCGCGAATACACCCACCGCGGCGAGAAAGTGCTCTTCATTGGCACGAAAAAGCAGGCCCGCAGCGCCATTGAGCGCGAGGCCCAGCGCTGCGGCATGTTCTACATAAATAACCGCTGGCCTGGCGGTCTTTTGACGAACTGGGCTACCGTGAAGAAATCCATCGCCCGGATGAAGCGCCTGGAGTCCATGGAGGAAACCGGCAGCTTTGAGCAAGAAGCCCGCACCAAGAAGGAAGCCCTGGAGCTTCGACGCGAGTTGGAAAAACTGCGCAAGAACCTGGCCGGCATCAAGGATATGCTCGGCATTCCAGAGATTCTCTTTGTGATCGATCCAAGCAAAGAAAGCATTGCGATCCAGGAAGGCCGCAAGATGGGCTGTAAGATCTTTGCTGTAGTTGATTCCAACTGCAACCCGGACGAAATCGACTATCCGATTCCAGGCAACGACGACGCCATTCGCGCAATTTCGCTCTTCTTGCAAACGATGGCCGATGCGGTCATTGAGGGAACGCAGGGCATCGTATCGGGCGCCGAGTTTACAGACGATGATGCTACGATGGATAGCGATTCGCTCCGCGTCGATTCGATGAAGTACAAAGGCGAGTACGACGAGACGGGTGAATTTATTCCCGACGAGCCGGTGCGCGGCGCGCAACCGGCGGCAGCGACGCCGGCCCCGGAAGGCGAGCCGGCAGTTGCTGAGTAAGCCGCTGCAGGGCAAGCAGTAGGGGAAGGTTGGTAGTATGGCAGTAGAAGTAAAGGCGGACTCCATCAAACAACTGCGCGATATGACCGGCGCAGGAATGATGGACTGCAAGAATGCTCTGATTGAAAGTTCGGGGGACCTGGACAAAGCCGCAGAAAGCCTGCGCAAAAAGGGACTCGCACGCGCCGCAAAACGCATGGATCGAGATACGTCTGTCGGTCGCGTATTCAGCTATATTCACGGCGGCGGTTCGATCGGCGTGCTGCTGCAACTCAACTGCGAAACCGATTTCGTCGCCAAGAACGACGAATTTGAGGCGCTAGGACGCGATGTGGCCATGCAAATTGCAGCGGCCAATCCACTGGCGCTGCGCGCTGAGGATGTCGACAGCGCCGTGATTGACAAGGAAAAGGAAATTATTCGCGAGCAACTGCTGAAAGAAGGGAAAAAACCGGAGCAGATTGACAAAATCCTCGAAGGCAAAATCAAGAAGTTCATGTCCGAAGTGGCGCTTCTGGAGCAGGCCTTCATAAAAGATCCCAAAATGACGGTGCAGGATCTACTAAAGGACTACATCTCGCGTTTCGGCGAGAATATCACGGTTGCGCGCTACGCTCGCTTCCAGATCGGCTGACCTATGGCCACCTCGGGCTTCCCCTATCAGCGTATCCTGCTGAAACTCTCCGGGGAAGCCTTTGGCAAGTCGGGCATCGACTACGCCAAGGTCGCGCACATTGCCGAGCAACTTCTGGCGGTGCACAAAGCTGGCATTCGTATCTCAATCGTAATCGGCGGCGGCAACATCCTGCGCGGCCAAAACGCTGCTGAGCAGGGAGTCGATCGCGCCACTGCCGACTACATGGGCATGCTTGGCACAGTAATCAATGCCCTGGCGCTGCAAGAAGCCTGCGAAAAGATTGGAATGATCACTCGAGTGCAATCGGCGATCGAGATGAAAAACATCGCCGAGAGTTACATTCGGCGCAAGGCGATGCGCCATCTCGAGAAGAACCGAATCGTTATCTTCGCCGCTGGCACCGGCAACCCCTATTTCACGACCGATACAACGGCGGCTCTGCGCGCGGTAGAAGTAGGCGCAGAGGTTATTTTGAAGGCGACCAAAGTTGACGGCGTCTACGAGGACGATCCGGTCAAGAACAGCGCGGCGCGGCGCTTTGAAGAGATCTCATACATGGAAGCAATTCAGCGCGGTCTGAAGGTCATGGATACCACGGCGCTGACTCTCTGCATGGAAAACGACATGCCGATCATTGTCTTTGATATTTTTCGCGACGAAAACTTGCCAGGGCTGATCGGCGGAGAACGAGTCGGAACCTTGATCTCCGCCCACAGTAAATTGCAATATGCCTGACTCAGAAAGTCCAATGGAAATGCTTCTCCTCGAAAGCGAGGAGAAAATGCAGAAGAGCCTTGATGTGCTCAAGCGTGAACTGGCCAATATTCGCTCCACTCGCGCCGCGCCATCGATGCTGGACCATATTCATGTGGAATACTATGGCGCCTCCACTCCGTTGATCCAATTGGCAGGTGTTAGCGCCCCGGAACCGCGGCTCTTGGTGATCTCGGTCTATGATAAGGGCGCCGTCGGCGACGTCGAAAAGGCAATACTGAAAAGCGACCTCTCGCTAACTCCGCAGACCGATGGAGCTACGATCCGGCTTTATCTTCCAGAGTTGACTCGCGAGCGCCGACAGGAGTTGATCAAGCAGGTTAAGCATCGCCTCGAAGAAGCGCGCGTTTCAATCCGAAACGTTCGCCGCGACTCTAACGATGAAGCCAAGAGAATGAAGGGCGATGGCGTTTCCGAAGATCAGATCAAGGATGCTCAGGACGAAATTCAGAAACTGACCGATCAGTTTGTGAAGAAGGCAGAGGAGTTGGCGCACCAGAAGGAAGAGGGCATCCTCGCCGTCTGAGCGGCGAGCGCGCCATGGAACTCTCGCCAGCGCGCCAACAAGCGCAGCAGTTACTCCTCGGAACGGATAACGGCGCGCGGCCCCGGCACGTCGCCATTATTCTGGATGGCAACGGACGGTGGGCAACCAGCCGTGGTTTGAGTCGATCGGAGGGCCATCGAGCTGGCGGCGAAACGCTCACGAGACTCCTTGATTTCTTTATTGAGCTCCGAGTTCCGTCAGTTTCGCTCTACGTCTTCAGTACCGAGAACTGGCGTCGACCGAAGACAGAGGTCAAAGCCATCTGGCGACTGATGAACGAGTTTTTTGAGTCCCGGCTACAGCTATGCATGGATCTCAAGATTCGAGTCATGGCCTCGGGCGACCTGTCGCGGCTGCCGACTGAAAACCGCAGACGAGTCGAGCGTGTCCTCGAAATGACGAGGCGTCACAAACGGCTTACAGTCAATTTCTGCGTAAACTATGGTTCGCAGGCTGAAATACTGCACGCTGCCAGCTCCGTACTTCAACTTCGATTGCAGGCTCTAGAGCAGGGACAGCACAAGAAGGCCTTCGCACCTATCAGCGCCCGGGAATTGGAGCGCCACCTTTATACCTATCCGCTGCCGCCCGTGGATCTTCTGGTGCGGCCGGGAGGCGAATGGCGCATCTCCAATTTCCTGCTCTGGCAATCGGCCTACGCTGAAATTTACGTGACGGATACGCTCTGGCCCGATTTCACAGAGCAACATCTGGTGCAGGCATTGCTTTGGTACCAGAGTCGCAAGCGTCGATTCGGAGGGCTTTGATTCATGGGCGAAACTGCTAAAAGAATTCTCTCCGGACTGGCGCTTGGCGCCCTGGCCCTTGCCGCGCTTGGGCTCGATACCTATCACTGGGTCTTTCTTCTGGCGTTGATCATGCTCTTTGGTCTGCTGGGTCTGACGGAATACTACCGGCTCACTGACCGGGGCATGGACGGTCGACCCCTTCGATTTGCTGGCTACTTCTTCAGTGTGCTGATCATTCTTGGCGCCTACGCTCAATTCTTGCAGACGCAGTTGAGCGCTGGTCATCTGGCGCCCAATTGGCTGCTAGCGGCCGCCGGCTTTTTGTATCCGGGTCAATCGCTCACGCCTCTTTTTCTAGTATTGATGCTGGTTTGCGCCATGGTTGGGCAGCTACTGCTGCGTCCGTTGGACGGGACCGTCTACAGCGTCGCCGTAACTGTATTTGGCCCGCTCTATACTGTGGTCAGCGTGAGCTTTGGCCTCTTGCTCTATGCCCTGCCGCAGGGCATGTTCTACACAGTGCTCTTCATCGTGATTCCGATCTCCTGCGATACCGGCGCCTACTTTGCTGGCCGCTGGTTTGGTCGTCACAATGCCGGTTTGAAAGTCAGTCCGCGCAAGACCTACGAGGGTTACGTAGGCGGCGTGATATTTACTGTGGTGGTTGCGCTGGGCTTTACCATGGCCTGGCGCAATCTGGCGCCTGCGCCTTTGCAATCGATCGCTATTGGCTCAATCGAAATGGGCGTCATGGCATTCTTCTTTTCCTTTCTGGCGATTTTTGGCGATCTTGCTGAGAGCGCACTCAAGCGCGATTCCCGGGTGAAGGACTCGGCTTCAACCATTCCTGGCCACGGCGGGGTGCTTGATCTTGCCGACGCCATTTTCTTCTGTCTTCCGGCCGGCTATCTTTACCTTACGCTGCGCGTTTGGGCCGGCTTCGCACTGTAGGCGCTATTGATGGTTGCTCGTTTTGGTGAGCTGCTGGCGGCGCAGCGCGCTCGCAAGACGCGCAAACTGGTTTTGCTTGGCGCATCGGGTTCCATTGGCGCCAGCACTTTGCGCTGTCTGCGTCGAAGATCGGAATTTAAACTGAATGCGGTCTCGGTTCATCGCTCTGTGGACCGCCTTGCTGCGATACTGAAGGAATTTCAGCCGCGCTTTGCCGCCATTTCCGACGACGCCATCGATGTCGCCCGATTGCGAACGGACTATCCTCGGACTCAATTCTTCCAGGGCGCGGCCGGTCTGCTGGAAATGCTTACTGCCGCCGCTGAGGATGGCGCGGATACGGTGCTGACCGCCGTAGTTGGCGCCGCCGGGATTCGAGCAACAATTCGCGCCATTGAGCTTGGCCTCAAGGTGGCGCTGGCGAACAAGGAGACGCTCGTAACCGCCGGACCCGTGTTGCAGCGAATGCTGCAACTCCGTTTGCACGATGCCAGCGGCGCCTGTATTATTCCCGTCGATTCGGAACATAGCGCCGCCTTCCAGTTGCTGGAAATTTTGCCAGCTCGAAGGCTGCGTCGATTGCTGCTCACAGGATCCGGCGGCCCGTTTCGTGATTTGAGTCCAGAGCAGATCCAGCAGGTGACTCGCGAGCAGGCCCTCCGCCACCCGACATGGAACATGGGACCAAAAATCACAGTGGACTCTGCTGGCATGATCAACAAGGGCCTGGAGCTAATCGAAGCTCACTTTCTATTCTCGATTCCCTATTCTCAGATTGGCGCCGTCGTCCACCGGAAGAGCCTGGTACACGCAATTGCCGAAACTGCCGACGGCAGCTATATGATGGCGGCATCCCAACCTGACATGGTCTTTCCAATTCAGTTCGCTCTGGACTACCCGGAAGCGAGCTCCGATCCATTGCCGGAAAGTACCCCGCCCACTGCGTGGTCCGAGCTGCATTTTGAAGAGGTCGCGATCGACCGCTACCCTGGCTTTGCGCTCTGTCTGCAGGCCGGTCAGCACGGCGGGGCGGCGCCGGCCGTGCTCAATGCAGCAAATGAGGCGGCTGTCGAACTTCTGCTGGCGGACCGCATTCGCTTTGCGGAGATTCCGCAAATAATTGCGAGGGCCCTGGAGCGCCTTGTCGATTTGCCTGGCGAGCAGCTGGAGGAATTGCTGGAAGCTGACCGACAGGCGCGGGTCCTGGTTGGCCAACTGGCCTCAGCGCTTCGCTGATTTTTCCGTCAACCAGGACGTCTTTCTGTATAAACATTATTTCCTTGTTACCAGTAAGCTCTGACGGTCCATGCCGTAGAGGATTGAGGGAAGCAGGTATGCTGGCATTTATCCTGGGGGGCGCTCTGATGCTGGGCGTCTGCATTTTCTTGCACGAACTGGGGCACTACCTTTTTGGGCGATTGGTCGGAGTTCATGCCGAGGTCTTCTCAATTGGTTACGGTCGCGGTATCTGGAAAAGGAAGATCGGCGAAACCACCTGGCAAATCACTGCCATCCCGCTCGGCGGCTATGTACTCTTCAAGGGCGCTGACTACGCCGAACGGCATCGCGAAATTCCTGGCGGCTTCTACTCGGTAGGTCCGCTGAAACGCATGATTCCTGTGCTTGGCGGTCCGATCTTCAATCTTGTCCTTGGCGCTCTGGTACTACTGGCGCTACATCTTAGTTCAGGGCCGCTGGCGCCGCGTATTGCCTTTGATCCCTCGGTGCGTGATCGAGCGCCGGCTTTTGCGGCAGGATTGCGCGATGGCGACCTGGTCGCTGCAATCAACGGGCAAGCTGTTGCCAGCTGGACTGACCTGGTCAATGCCGTCGCTCTTTCGGGCGGCGCCGCTCTGGAGTTTGATGTCCTTCGCGATGGCCAGAGCCAGCGCTTTACGGTGCATCCGCTCACCGGTCCTGGCGGCATCAGCGAGATTGGCGTGCGTATGCCGGGCGATATGCGCATCTCGGTGGACTTCCCTTTTCGCGAGGTCTGGAACTACCGCTTGCGCTCGGCGCTTTCGATCGTTTTTGATCCGCCGCAAATTCCGCCGACGCTTGCAGCGCTGCCCTATCTGCGTGATGGCGATGTGATTCTGAGCGCCAACGGAGTCGAGGTCCACAACGTAACTGAGTTGCAACAGGCTCTTGCACTGCGCCATGGTCAGGAGGCGCTACTCATTCTGGAGCGTGAAAGCCTTCCGTGGCTGGCGCCGTGGTTTACGGAGCGCGAAGAAGTACGCATGCCATCATCGGCCGAGTTCATTGTGCGTTTGCGCGAGGTCGTGGACCTGAAGTACAATCAGCCGGTAGCTGATCGTGACCTTTATTCGCGACTTCCGGAGTATGAGCAGGGTATCGCCGGACTGCAAATCGACGGTCGGCAGGCTCAGTCTTTCCCGAACATCGCTCGGATGTTTCCAGAGAGCCGCGCCGCTCGCATCGATCTGGACGGTCGCGGCTATAGCGCTATCGTTCGCGTAGAGCCGGTAGGGGCCCTGGGCTTTATCATGTCGCCGCAAATTCGCGGCGATTACTTGCCGGCGCATGCCAGCGCAGCGGCTGCTGCCGCCGCCGCCGCCGAGGACCTCTGGAAGCAGATCGCGGTTTATCCGGCGTTCTTTCAGAAGGTTTTTTCAGGACGCGTCTCTTTCATCGAAAATACGGGCGGGCCGGTGAAGATTTTCATGCTGGCTGGAGTCATCGTTCGCTCCGAATACCAGACCTATTTCACCTTTTTCGCCTTCATTTCTATCGCACTATTTGTGATGAACATGATGCCATTCCCAATGGTCGATGGCGGCCACCTGGTGATGTTTGCCTACGAGGCGATCTCCGGCCGTATGCCCTCCATCAAGGTGCTTGATGCTTACTATCGTTTCGGTCTCATTGTGCTGCTGGGGTTCGGGGCCTGGGTTATGTATCGCGATTTACTCTGGTCGCTTGGACTCTGACTATGCGCGCTTCACAGACGTTTATTGCGACCCTGCGCGATGATCCAGGCGACGCGGCGGTAGCCTCCCACCGACTGATGATCCGCTCCGGTTTGATTCGCAAGCTGGGCGCCGGGTTGTACCATTTCTTGCCGCTCGGCTTGCGCGCCATGCGCCGCGTGGAGCAGGTGATTCGAGAGGAGATGAATGCCGCCGGCGCTCTGGAATTTGTACTTCCCATCCTGACGCCAGCAGAAGTCTGGCAGCAAAGCGGTCGCTGGGACGCCATGGGCCGTGAAATGTTTCGAGTCCGCGATAGACACGATGTTTGGAATCTTCTCGGGCCCACTCACGAAGAAAGTTTTACGCTCTTGATGAAGGAGCTGCTGCAGTCATATCGCGATTTGCCAAAAAATGTTTATCAAATACATACTAAATTTCGCGATGAGATTCGGCCGCGCTTTGGCGTGATCCGTTCCCGCGAATTTGTAATGAAGGACGCCTATTCCTTCGATCTGGACGAGGCTGGACTGGATCGCACTTATCAGGCAATGCGCATTGCCTATCGTCGGATCTTTGCGCGGCTGGGACTCGATACGACTCCCGTGGAGGCCGATACCGGCGCCATGGGCGGCGCCGCCTCTGAAGAATTCATGACGCCCTCCGAGATCGGCGAAGAAGTACTGCTCCTTTCGGAGAGTGGCAGTTATCGATCCAATCGGGAAAAGACGCCGGTGTTGTACCCCGAAGCTAAACGGAAGGGCCGATCGGCAACCAAAGAGTCCGAAGCATTGGAGCGCGTGCATACGCCGCGATTGAAAAGCATTGAGGAAGTAGCGGCAGCGCTGGGCTGCGCGACGCGCAACATATTGAAAATGGCCATTTTTCGGGCCGAACAGCAATTGGTGGCAGTCGCTATTCGCGGCGATCGCGAAGTAAATGAAATCAAGCTCAAGAATCACCTCGGCGTTGGCGAACTGGCCCCGGCCGAAGCCTCAGAAATCAGCGCCGCCGGCGTCGTACCCGGCTTCATCGGACCTCATGGACTTAGTACGGCGATTGCCGTCGTCTGGGACCGATCGCTGGACGGCGACGAAGAGTGGATTGTCGGCGCCAATGAGTTGGACTATCACCTCAAAGGCTATGTCCCTCCTGCGGAGCGGGCCAGCGTAGATGTCGCCCTTGCCCGCGCCGGCGATCCGTCCCCCGATGGCGCTGGACCGCTCAAGGAGATGCGCGGCATTGAGCTGGGCCATATTTTCAAGCTTGGATACAAGTATTCACGCGCTTTTGAGCTCTCCGTTTTAGATGAAAACGGGCGTCAGGTAACGCCCATCATGGGTTGTTACGGGATTGGCGTAAACCGTACGGTTGCTGCGATCATTGAGCAGTGGCATGATCCCAAGGGCATTCGCTGGCCGATCTCCGCTGCGCCCTATGAGGCGGCCTTGATTTCCATTACTCGCAGCCAAACAGAGCTTGAGCAAGCGGCCGGGCTTTATCAAGCAATGCTGGCGGCAGGCATCGATACGCTCTGGGATGATCGCGATCTGCGTCCAGGAGTACGATTCACGGATGCGGAATTGATCGGCTATCCGATTCGAGTAACCATGGGCAAGGGCTTCTTCCAGAATGGAGAGATCGAGGTGCAGCTGCGCCAGTCGGGCCAGGAACGCAAGCTGAAAGGCGATACGGCTTCACTGGCAAAGCAACTCCTTGCACTGCGCGCTGAACTCTACTCTGAATTAGAGCGAGGGGTCGAGGAGGCGATGCGTGTCTGAACAAACGCTGACCAAAGGCCAGGCGGAGTCGAAGCGCAGCGATTTACCCGGCTATTTTGGAGAATTTGGCGGGCGCTACAGCCCCGAGGTTCTGATTCCGGCGCTGGAGGAGCTGGAGGCGACCTACAATCGACTGCGCGCCGATCCGCAGTTTTGTAAGGAGCTGGAATCGTTGCTGTGTGAATATGCGGGACGACCTTCGCAATTGACATATGCGCCCCGGCTGACGGAGGCCTGGGGCGGCGCTGAGATTTACCTGAAGCGCGAGGACCTGAATCATACCGGCTCGCACAAGATTACAAATGCATTGGGCCAGGCCCTTCTGGCGCGGGCGATGGGCAAAAGACGACTGATTGCTGAAACCGGCGCCGGCCAGCATGGCGTTGCGACGGCAACGATGGCTGCGCGCTTTGGCATGGAGTGTCGCGTCTATATGGGCGCGGAGGATGTGCGCCGTCAGGCCTTGAATTGCTATCGCATGGAGCTACTTGGAACGGAAGTGTTTCCCGTCCGCTGCGGAAGTGCAACGTTGAAAGATGCTACGAACGAAGCGATGCGCGACTGGGCGCAAAACGTTGGCAGCACGCACTATATCATCGGATCTGCAATTGGTCCTCATCCATTTCCAACGATTGTGCGCGAGTTGCAAAGCGTAATCAGCCAGGAAGCGCGCGCACAGCTGCAGCAGCGTTGCGGAGCTTTGCCAGATGCCGTGGTTGCCTGTGTCGGCGGAGGCTCCAACGCGATTGGCGCCTTTGCGGCTTTTCTCGATGACGCCAGCGTCGAATTGTATGGCGTAGAGGCCGGGGGCCGCGGAGATAGCGTCGGTGAAAACTCGGCCAGCATAACTTTTGGCGAAGTCGGATATTTCCACGGAACGCGATCGCTCTTCATCCAGAGCAATGACGGACAGATCGAAAATGTGCATAGCGTCTCGGCGGGCCTGGATTATCCGGGCGTCGGCCCGGAACATGCCAGCCTGGCGCGTAGCGGACGCGCCAGATACGTACGCGTTTCAGATGAGGCTGCGCTGGCAGCTTTTCGTGAAACGGCGCGCCTGGAAGGAATCCTTCCGGCCCTTGAAACCTCGCACAGCCTGGCCTATGCGCGGGAGCTCGCTGGCCGCATCGGACGCGGCGGCCGGATCTTGATTTGCCTTTCTGGACGAGGCGACAAGGATGTTGTTGAGGTCGCCCGACTTTCTGGCCGTGCGCTGATTTCGACCGGAGCAGAGCATGAGCCAGGATCTTAAGGAATACATATCATCTCGCCTGGCCGATGGGCCTGTATACATGCCCTACCTTACCGTTGGCGATCCCAGTCGGGAGGCGACCATTCGCTATGCGGCGGCGATGATTGACGCCGGCGCTGACTTGATGGAACTGGGGCTCCCTTTTTCTGACCCTACGGCCGACGGTCCGGTCATCCAGGCAGCGATGGTCCGCGCCATGGCGCAACCGGGCTTCAATCTCTCCGCTACTTTCGATACAATCGAGTCCATTCACAAGTTGCGCCCAAAAACGCCGCTGGTCATCCTGAGCTATGCTAATCCCGTCTTGCGCGGCCTGCGAACTGGCCCGGACCAACCCATCGCAGATTCGCTGGACCTTTTCTTAGGTCGGGCGGCGCAATGCGGCGTGCGTGCTCTGGTCACGCCAGATTTGCCCTTCGATTCCCCGGAGGGCGGTCTGCTGCGTAAGCTTGGGGCTGGCTATGGTATCGATTCAATCTTGATGGCCGCGCCCAACAGCAGCGATGATCGTTTGCGAGCAATTTGCGCCGCCTCGCGAGGCTTTATCTACTACGTCACAAGTTTGGGAGTAACCGGCGTTCGCCAGGCGCTGCCGCCGGAATTGCAAGAACGAGTCGCATTGGTGCGCAGGCTATCCGGATTGCCTGTGCTTGCCGGTTTTGGTTTCAGCAGTCCGGAGCAGGCCGCCGAGCTGGCAGGAGTGCTGGATGGAATCATCGTCGGCAGTCTGAATCATCGAATCATAGCCGAGAGCGCGGAGCGGGCTGAGGCAGAGCTGGCGCGCGTCACTGCAGCCTTCAAGGCCGCCTCTCGACGTCCGGCCTTGGCCGCCGGGGAAAAAGAGTTGTAAGGCCAGGGGAGGGGATGAGCGTCCCTCCCATGCGCGCGTTGTTGTCTTTTTTTCGCGGGATTTTCGCCTTCGTCATGCGCATCGGCCGGGGGTCCGGGACCGGCGAGGATCGCCTGGACTTTGGACTGCTTCTACGGAGGCTTGTGCTTGCGGCCGGCGCGTTTGCACTGGTCCTGATCCCTGTTGCTTTCGCGCTAAACTGGATTGCATTTCAGTGGGAGGCGCCAGCAAAGATCCTGGCCTGGCTGATGCGCGAGCTCTACTTCACGCTGCTGCCTGGCGTGATCTATATCATTCTATTCCTGACTCGCGAGAACAGCGCCGCCGGCGATTCGAAGGCGGCAAAAGTACTGCAGCGCTCCGACTGGCTCAAGATCGGCGGAGCGGGCCTTGCTGTGGCGCTCTTTGCAGCAGCCTACGGCTCTCCCAACGACTCTTTTTTTCACCGAATTGATCCGCTCTTTCCTTTCCTGGAAACGCGCTTCTACGGACTGCCCTACTTTGAATCCTCCAACGTTCGTTTTGGCCCAGATCTGTTCACCTTTGTGCTCTACCACTCGGCGCAGTCCTTTCTGGTTCTGGCGATTCTGGTTTTTCGATCGCTGACCCGAATTGGCCTCGATCGAACCAAAGTCGGCGCAATCGTAATGAACTCGATTATCGCTGTGGCCCTGGCTCTTGGGCTGGCGCGCGCTGGCGTCTTTCGCTACCTCGAGGAGTCTTCTGTTGCATTACTCTACCAGTATACCCGCAACTACCAGGGGGAAGACGGGCCGAATGGACTTCCCTACTGCCCGACACAGGAGCTAATTGCGAGATATGAAGCGGCCTTGAAGCAGGAAGAGCAGCAAGCTCTAGCCGAAAATCGTCCCTATTCGGTTGTGCTTGAAGAGTTTCCGACTCCGCCGGGGGTGCGCGAAGACATTCGAATCATTGGCGTAACCACCCAGGATATTGAACGCAACGGCGGCTGGCCGCTGGACTGGCAGCTTTACGCCGACATTACCAACCGCATGGCTAAAGCGGAGAACAACATCCTGGTATTTGACATTAACTTTCTTGATGCCAAGGGCGTCTTCGGCGCCGGCGCCTGCGAGAGTCTGATGGTTTGCAGCCCGCGTCCAGGTGTTGTGGTTCGCCGGCAAGATGAACTGTTTGCCGAGGCGATGCACAATTCGCCCAATAAGGTCATTGCCGACTACCCGATCGAATCGACCACCGAGCAGTTTGGACAATTGCAGAACTACTCCGAGCGGCTGCGAATTCTGGATCAGAAGTCTGCAATTCGGAATGTGCACAATGGCGACATCGCTCGCATTCAAGCGCAGCTGCCGGTGCCGCCCATTGCCGTGCTCGGCGAACAGATGGACACGATGGGTTATGCCAATGTGTTTCCAGACGAGGATACGAAGATCAACCGACGGGTGCCCCTGGTGTTGAGGGTGCCCAATCTCGAAAAGCTAAACGCATCCCCGGAAGCCTATGATCCATCGGTCGATGACCGTTACTATCCTTCTGTTGCGCTCTCCGCTGCGCTCACCTACTTCGGCGTCGACCCTGTTAAGGATGTTGAAATTGACTTTCTCAAAGGATATGTTCTTATAAAGAATATTCCCGAGCGTACTTTTCAGGAAGTTGATAACGTCCGACTGGAAGTCGTGAATCGCGATATCATGCGCTTTCCAACGCCTGATCGAAGTCTGCGCATTCCTATCGATCAAGACGGCTTCATGAACATCAACTTTCGCGGAGGCCTCTACTGTTTCCGCTACAATAATGTGTTCAACATTGCTCGTGACAAGAGCGTGGCCGATATCGCCAGTACGATGAAAGATAAGATCGTTCTGGTGGCAATGTACTATGCGACCGGAGTTGATACGGCGAAGGACATTCACCTTTCTCCCTACGGCAATATGGCTGGGATTGAACACCAGGCCTACGCCATCAATACGATCCTCAACCAGGACTTTGCCCTGCAGGCGCCGCCCTGGGTCAATTTGCTGATTCTGGTCGCTGTTGCCTTGTTGGCCGCCTGGTTCCAGCCGAGGGTCTCCACCGGATTGAGCTTCTTGATCTCCATCGGAATTATGGCGTTGTATCTGGCGCTGACGGTGCTCTTAACCTTTGGCGTATATAGCTACATTCACACCCTGCCGACCGTTCTTGTTGAGCAGATTGTAATACTCGTGGCCTTCATCGGCTTTCGAATCTTTGCCGAAGAGGAGAACGTTAAGTACATTAGAAATACTTTCTCCAAATTTGTGTCTCAGGATGTGGTAAACGAGCTTCTCGCCAATCCGGAAGCGATCGCTCTCGGCGGATCAAAGAAGGAGATCAGCGTATTCTTCTCTGACGTGCGCGGCTTTACGACCATTTCTGAAGCTCTGGGGCCGGAAGATCTGGTTCAGTTGCTGAACGAATACCTCTCCGAGATGACGGAGCTAATCATTCACTACCGCGGAACCATCGACAAATACATGGGCGACGCAATCATGGCCTTCTGGGGCGCCCCCGTGCACAATGATGAGCACGCATACTTTGCCTGTGTGGCAGCGCTGGCACAATCGCGGCGACTGAAAGAGCTGCAGCAGGTCTGGAAGGAGCGAGGAAACTTCTCTATCGACATTGGTATTGGCATCAATACCGGCTTTGCCGTCGTTGGCAACATGGGTTCCAGCCGTCGGATGGACTACACGGCCATGGGCGATACGATCAATCTCGGGTCGCGTCTTGAGGGCATTACCAAAACCTACGGCGTCAAGATCTGTATCTCTGAATTTACCTACGCTCATGTCAAAGACCGCGTGTTTGCCCGCGAGTTGGACGTAGTCCGGGTGAAAGGAAAGCATGAGCCGGTTCGAATCTATGAACTGATGGGTTTGAAAGATGAAAGCGACCTGGATCGGCTGATTGACGTTCGCACTGCAGTCGGGGCCAGCGCTTGATCTATCTATCTTGAAGTTTGCAGCAAACTGAGTTTGGGATGAGCGACTACGCGCTACTGCGAAGCATTGACGACCCATCTGCCTTGCGGCAGCTCAAGGAAGCGCAGTTGCCGCAGGTCTGCCAGGAACTACGCGAGTATATTATCGATACGCTTTCCCTGGTCGGCGGTCACTTTGCTTCAAATCTGGGAGTCGTAGAACTCACCGTCGCTCTCCACTACGTATTGCAGACGCCGGAAGACAAATTGATCTGGGATGTCGGTCACCAGATTTATCCGCACAAGATCCTGACTGGACGGCGCGAGCGCCTCAAAAGCGTCCGGCGCAAGGGCGGCCTTTCCGGCTTCCCAAAGCGCAGCGAATCGCCCTACGATCTCTACGATACCGGGCACGCCGGAACCTCTATATCACAAGTTCTTGGCGAGGCGATCGCTCGCGATGTGCGCGGTCTGAAGCATAAGTGCGCCTGCGTGATCGGCGATGCATCAATTGCATCCGGCATGGCCTTCGAAGCGCTGAATCATGGCGGTCATGCGGGCGCTGATTGCTTGATCATCCTGAATGACAATGACATGTCCATTTCCCACAACGTGGGTGCACTCAATCAGTATTTCAATCGATTGATCATGTCGCCTGCCTACAATTTCTGGAAACGCGTGTGGTACGCCTTTCTGGTCTGGCTGCCGGTGATTGGGCCTGCGCTGCGAACAATGTCGCGCAAATTTGAGAAGTCGTTCAAAGATCTGATGACGCCCGGCGGATTTTTTGCCGACCTGGGCGTTCGCTATGTCGGACCGGTGGACGGCCACGATGTGCGCGATCTGGTTCGTACTCTGCGCAAGAGTCTGGAACTGAAAGGCCCGGTGTTACTTCATGTCTATACCCAGAAGGGCAAAGGATATGAGCCGGCAGAGACCAATCCGATTCGCTACCACAGCGTAACTACTTTCAACCGCGAGAATGGCGATTTCGCCAGCAAAGCGGCCAGCGACCAGATCGACTTTAGTAAAATTGTTGGCGCGACTCTGCTTGAACTGGCTCGCCAGAATGAACGAGTGGTCGCTATTACGCCGGCAATGATCGAAGGGTCAGGATTGCGTCCTTTGTATGACGCAATGCCGGAGCGCGTTTACGATGTAGGCATCGCCGAACAGCATAGCATGAGCTTTGCCGGCGGTCTGGCGTCCGGCGGAGTCATACCATACCTTTGCATTTACTCTACCTTCTTGAATCGCGCTTACGATCAGCTAATTCAGGACGTAGGCCTGATGAACTTTCCGGTGCGCATGATCGTTGATCGCGGCGGCTGTGTCGGTCCCGACGGCGAAACACACCAGGGACTCTACGATCTTGGCGTTTTACTTTCGACGCCGAACGTTCGCGTCTACGCGCCAGCGACAGGCGGAGAACTCAAAGCAATCCTTCATTTCATGGAAAGCTATGAAGAAGGTCCAATTGCAGTGCGCTTTCCCAAGGCCAGCTGCTCCCTGGCCAGTCTGGAAACTTTGCCTGATGTTCGTTCGCTGCGACCGGAGATTTTCGGAAACGGGCGCGATCTGGCCATCGTAGCGGTGGGCGTATTGTGGGATATGGCCCAGGTCGTCGAAAGAGAATTGCGCAATCGTTACGGGCTGCTTTCGCGCTGTGTTGGATTGCGCTGGATTCGACCGCTGGACGTTGAAGCGCTGCAGACGGAGATCCGGGCTTGCGATCATTTTATCCTGCTGGAGGATTCGTATATCTATTCCAGCGCTGCATCCTACGTCTGCGATCAGATCGGGCCGGTTCTGTCTGCTAAACGCCTGCATACCTTTGCCTTCCCCGAAACCGCCATCGAGCATGGCGGGCGCGAAGAGATCATGGCCGACTACGGGCTGTCCGCCGAGCGAATTGTAGCCCGGGTGGCGGAAGCGCTAGGCCTGGAAGGAAAAGTTTACACCCCGCTGGCAAAACCCTCCGAAATTTAATCTGTCCGCGGCCGCGGCTCGGCGGCGGGACGCGGAGGAACTATGATCCCGGAAGCGCGGGCCTTTTACCAGGAAGGCGTTAGCGAGGCCCAGGCCGGCAACTATGATGCCGCCGAATTCTTCTTGCTCAAATCCATTGAGATCGATGCCACTGGCGGCGCCTACGCGTCCCTCGGTTGGCTCTACGGCTCCGTGCTGAAGCAAGAACACTCTGCATTTCGTTGCTTTCGCAACGCCATTCGACTGAATTCAGAGAATGGCGATCACTTCAATGATTGTGGCGCGTTGCTGTTAAAAGCCGGTCGAGCGCGGGAGAGCGTAAAATGGTTTCTCCGCGCCTTGCGTTGTCCGGAGTGCACTCGACGTCACCTGACGCTGTACAATCTCGCAATTGTTTACCGCCGCTGGAATCGTCCGGAGCGAAGCCGACGCTTCCTGAATCTGGCACTAAAGATCGATCCTGAGTTTGCGCGGGCTCGCGCCATGCTCAAGGATATCGAAGGCGAACTCTCTTCGCTACAAAGCGATCGCGCAGATCTATAGCCAGGGGCGCCCTTCGCTGCTCAAAAAGCTTCCAATGACGGCGGGCGGCCGCGACAGCCGGGGCGCCGAGAGAATATTCTTTCCCGCAGCGCACGGTAGCGGCGCCTGTTTCTTCTCTTGCGGCGTCCTGGCCCTTCCATAGCCTGGCCTCCAGCGCGCAGCCCGATCCTGCCAGTGGGACTGCAGCGGAGGGCGCATCCTGTCTGCCATTTACCAGCCTGACGCCGGCAACGAACGTCTTGCGGAAGATCCGCTGCGGGCCCTGTCCGAAGCCGGCGGTCAGCTTTCGGATCTTTGGCCTGATTTTGTTCCGCGCCGCGCCCAATGGGAGATGGCGCGGGCAGTTCAAGATACGTTACGTCGCGGCGGGCATCTTTTCGTTGAAGCTGGAACCGGTTCGGGTAAGACCCTGGCCTATCTGCTGCCGCTGCTTCAGTTCTCAGCCAGAGAGGACGTGCGCGTTGTAGTCTCTACTGATACGCGCTCACTGCAGAGCCAAATTCTAAAAAATGAACTGCCAGCGGTGGAATCGTTGCTGGGGCGAGGCCTGCGCGCCGAGATTTGCCTGGGCGCCGCGAACTATGTTTGCAAGCGAAAGCTGGACCTGGCCCTGCGTGATGGGAGTCTGGCCGCCGATCCCGGAATCGATCTTGCCGACTTGAACGCCTGGGCTTCGGCAAGCGCCAGCGGTATTCGGGAGGAGTACCATGGCAACGTCGCTGCGCGCAGCTGGCGTCAGATCGTTCGAAATCCTGACGATTGTCTGGCCTCGCGCTGTCCAAACTATTCGGAATCTTTTTACTTTGTGGCTCGCGAGCGTTGGCGGCAGGCCAGGCTTCTGATTGTAAATCACAGTTTGCTTTCCGCACATCTTGCAGTGGGCGGTCAATTGCTGCCGGAGTTTGATGCGCTGGTAGTGGATGAGGCGCACCGGTTGCCGGAGACGATTGTTCGATCCTTTACCGCCGAAGCGGGATACAAAGATATGCACGATGCATTGTTGCGCCGGGGGCCTTCGGCCGGCGTTGCCCTGCAGGCGCTCGACGCACTGCTGCGTGAACTGCAATCGGAAATGGCCGGAGCTGGCGCCACCCGCCTGCGGCCCAGGCAATCGTTTTCATGGCCTTCCCTTGTAGCTCTGATCGAACAATTGGCAGCGCTGCGCAAAGATTTGTCCTTCCAGCTGGAATCTACGGAGCGCGAGCAGGAACTGGAGCTAGGATTGCCGGCCGAAGAACGGGGCGCCCGTCAATTGAAGCGTTTGGAAATTCAGACCGAAATCGACAGACTGGCAGTCTACGAGCGACTGTTAGGTGCCCTGGGCGGAGGACCAAGAAAGAACGAAGCATTCTGGATGGAGATAAACTCTGACCGTAGCGACATCACAATGTACCTGGCGCCTCTGGAGTCCGGCGAAATCCTGGCCGAGCGGCTGCTCGATAAATGCAGCGTGGTGTTTTGTTCGGCGACCCTGGCGGCCAGCGGCGCCGATCCGTTTCGATTTTTTCGGCGTGAATCTGGGCTGGAGGCGCTCATTCAACGCGGCGGCAGAGCGGGCGGAGAATTGATCCTGGATTCGCCCTTTGATTTTCCCAATCGCTGTTTAATCTATCTGCCGCAGCGAATGCCCGATCCGCAAGACGATCAGCAATTCGGGGAGGCCAGTGCGAAGATCTGCGATGCGCTGCTGCAGACGACAGGCGGCGGCGCCTTCCTGTTGTATACGTCGATCCGCGCACTGGAGCAGGGCGCCCGTCTTTTGCGGCAGTTGGATCCGGAGCGCGAACTTCTGCTGCAAACCGAGCTTGGCGCCGCGCGCAGTCTGGCCCGGTTTCGTGAGACGGCTAACGGCGTGCTGCTGGGCCTGGCGACGTTCTGGCAAGGCGTCGATATTCCCGGCGATCAACTGCGTCTGGTGGTGCTGATGCGCATTCCATTCCGGCCGCCCGACGAGCCGCTGCTTCAGGCCAGAATGGAGCGCCTGCGCGAAGAAGGCGTAGATCCTTTCCATGAATTGCAAATCCCGCAGGCGGCGCTCAGCCTGAAACAGGGCTTCGGGCGATTGCTGCGTCGAATTGAGGATCGCGGCGCAGTAGCCATCCTCGATCCGCGCCTCCGTCAACGCGCCTACGGGGCCCGGCTGCTGGAGAGCCTGCCGCCCGCACGCCCGGTCCATAGCCTGGCCGAGTTCCAGAGCGCCTGGAAGCAATTGTTTGGCTGAGCTTCCAGCAGGTGCTTTCCCGCCGGAATTCCGATAGTATAGCAGTGAGCCTTCGTCGTCTATCCTGTTGCTGCATCTTCATCGCCTGTGCGCTCCAGGCCCAGCCGGCCTCGGGCGTCTGGCCGGAATCCGATCCGCGTCGTCTGGTGCAAAGCGGTCCGGATTCTCGCGTGGATTGGAGCAATGGCGCGGTCTACGCCCGCGCCACCGTGGAACTGCCGCACATCAGCGCCAATGGGGCGCCCGGCGAACGGAGCGCGTCCTCTTTGACTGACGCACGCGCGATAGCGCGCTCCGAAGCGCGTGAAAAGGCGGCATTGCGATTGATGGGCGCTCTTTCCGCGTTGCGACTCGATGGTCGCCGGACCCTTGGCGAACGGATGCATGAGGACCGAGAATTGCGCGAGCGTCTTGGCAATCTGGGCGATCGCTTTCGAGTCGCCTCGCGAAATACGGGCGAGGGTCAGGTCACAGTCACGCTTACATTGCCTTTCCTTGGCGCCCAGGGACTGTATTCCGTTCTCGCTCGGTCCAGCTACGCCAGCGAAGCAATTCCACAGGCCGGCCCGGTGGATGCGCTCGACCCGATCAGCGGTCTGATTGTCGATCTCAGCGAGGAGCCGGATTTTCAACCATCCCTGGAGCCGCGCATCTTTACCGACCGCGGACGATTGATCTATGGGCCGGAGGTTGTCAGCCGCGCCTGCGCCGTACGTCGCGGATTGGCCGCCTATCATTCTTCCGTGGATCGGGCGCGAGAAGATCGGCGTGTGGGCCAGCGTCCTTTCTATACCTTTGCCGGAGGAATTCTTGGACCAGGGCGCAGCGATATATATCTCGACTCTGAAGATGTCGAGCGAATCCTCGGCCACGAAAGCGGACGTACAGCGTTGCGTCGTTGTGGCGTAGTTATCATTGTCAATCCGCAGAATCTGAAGGCGAGCGCTCAGTAGTGCAGCAAATTCTCGAACGATTTTCCAATCAAAGCGTGCTGGTACTTGGCGACTTCATGCTTGATGAATATGTGCATGGCAGCGTGGAGCGCATCTCACCGGAGGCCCCTGTTCCAGTAGTGCTGGAGCAGAGCGTGCGTCTGGTTCCGGGCGGCGCTGGCAATGTGGTGCGCAACTTGCGCGCCCTGGGCGCCCGCACTCTGGTATGCGGAATTGTCGGGAATGATGAAGCGGGGCAATCGCTGCGCAGATTGTTGAGCGATCAGGGTCTGTCTGCCGAGGACGGAGGCCTGGTCGAGGCGATCGATCGGCCGACCACGCGAAAGACGCGCATCCTTGCCGGTCAGCAGCAAATTTGTCGCCTGGATCGCGAAAGTCTGACCCCGGTCTCGGCCCATGCCCGGCGCGAACTGATGGACTTTATTGAACGGGCGGCGGCGCAGGTACAGGCGATGATTATCTCGGACTACGACAAAGGCGTCGTAACCCCGGATATCATTCAGTATGCGGTGGAGTGCGGCAATCGGCGAGGTTGCTTTATTTCTGTCGACCCGCAGGTCACGCATTTCGATTCCTACCAGCAGGTTGGCGTGTTGACGCCAAATCATCATGAAGCCGGTCGCTACTTGAAGCGCAGTCTCGTGGAGGACGAGGCCGTGGTTGCCGGCGGCTGGGAAATCATGGAGCGCCTGCAATGCAAGATGCTGATTATCACGCGCGGCGAAAAAGGCATGACACTCTTTGGTCCGCAGGGCGCCACGGCGCGCCATTTCCCGACGCAGGCGCGCTCAGTGTTTGATGTTACCGGCGCCGGCGATACGGTGATCTCTGTTTTTACGCTTGCCATGGCGGCGGGCGCTGCCCCCGAGGAGGCGGTGCGACTCTCCAATCTGGCTGCGGGTATCGTGGTGGCGCAGCTGGGCGCCGCAACCGTCAGCACAGCGCAACTGGGCGCCGCTGCTGCAGCGGGGTAGCGAACTTGTCCGCTTTTGCCAATTCCCTGGAGGCGAAAATTTTCGCCGAGGTCAATGAATTGGCCAGGCGACTGGCGGAGCTGCGCACTGGACGGATCATAGTACATACCAACGGCTGCTTCGATATCTTGCACAGCGGTCACGTGAGCTATCTGGCGCGGGCCCGCGATCTGGGCGATCTTCTGGTAGTGTCGCTAAACAATGACGCCTCGGTGCGCGGGCTGAAGGGCGAGGGGAGGCCCTTGAATCGCGCCGAAGACCGCGCGCTGGTTCTGGCCGCTCTGGCCTGTGTGGACTGTGTCTGCTTCTTTGGCGAAGCGACTCCAGAGCGGAACATTCGAACCCTGCGCCCGGATATCCACTGCAAGGGCGGAGATTACCAGCCGGAGCAGCTGCCGGAGGCGGCCGTGGTCGAGAGCGGCGGCGGACGCATTGAGATACTGCCCTTCGTAACCGGCTACTCCACGACGGCGCTGGTCGATCGCATCCGCTCGCTTGGCTGAAGCTCTTCCGGCGGGCGTCCAATTTCGAATCGCACCCGACAAAAAGGCTTCAAAGCCAGCCGCAACTTCTAAATCTGTCCCGGGCGAAGCTGCATCTTCTGGCCTCCCGGCCCCGGTTTCTCGCCCAGCGGATTGGCCATGAGCGAGAAAACCATCACTACACGATACATCTTTGTTACAGGCGGAGTATGTTCTTCTCTCGGCAAAGGCGTCACTGTCGCTGCCCTTGGTTGCCTGCTTGAAAATCGCGGCTATCGAGTAAGCTTGCAGAAGATGGATCCTTACATCAATGTGGATCCGGGCACAATGAGTCCCTTTCAGCACGGCGAAGTCTATGTGACTGACGACGGCGCGGAAACGGACCTCGACCTGGGCTACTACGAGCGCTTCACCGCCAACACCAAATTGACGCGTCAGAACTCGGTCAGTACTGGCCAGATTTACCATTCGGTGATCCAGCGCGAACGTCGCGGAGATTACCTGGGTCGCACCGTGCAGGTCATTCCGCACATTACCAATGAAATTAAGAACCGAATGACGCAACTCAACCGCGAAGAGGAAATGGACTTCGTCATCGTCGAGATTGGCGGTACGGTGGGCGATATCGAAGGTATCCCTTTCCTGGAAGCCATTCGTCAAATGCGACGGGAGCGCGGACGCGAGGGCGTTTGCTTCGTGCATCTTACGCTGGTGCCAACGATTACTGTAGCCGGAGAGGCCAAAACGAAGCCTACCCAGCACAGTGTTAAGGAACTACAAACCTTTGGCATTCAGCCGGATGTGCTGGTTTGCCGGGTAAATCGCCCGTTATCCAAGGATATGAAGGAAAAGCTTTCGCTTTTTTGCAATGTGGCGGAAACCAATATCATCTCGGCTCGCGACATCGAGAGCAGTATCTATGAAATTCCGGACATGTACCGGCAGGAGAATCTTGATCTGGTTGTACTGAAGCATTTTTCCATGGACGCCGGGCGACTCAACTTCAAGCGCTGGAGTCAAATTCTCGAGGTCATTGAAAATCCACGAAAAACTGTTCGTATCGCAGTTGTTGGAAAATACATTGCTCTACAAGATGCCTACCGCTCGGTCTACGAGGCCTTGATGCATGGCGGCATCGCCAATCAGGTCCAGGTTGAATTTGCACGCATAGATCCGGAAGCGCTGGAGGAGGAGGGCGTCCGTTCTCAGTTTGATGGAGTACACGGAATCCTGGTCCCGGGCGGCTTTGGCTCGCGCGGTATTGAAGGCAAGCTGCTGGCGATTCAGCATGCCCGCCTGAAAAAGCTTCCGTTTTTCGGGATTTGTCTGGGCATGCAGTGTATGATCATTGAGTTTGCTCGCAATGTCCTCGGACTGGAGGGCGCAAATTCGACGGAATTCGATCCATCTACTGCGCATCCGGTAATCTCATTGTTGGAAGAACAGCAAGGGCTGACGCAGAAGGGTGGAACGATGCGCCTCGGAGGGTATCCTTGCGTGATCGAGGAAGAGACCCTGGCTCACCGTGAGTACCGCAAGAGCCGCATTCGCGAGCGTCATCGCCATCGATTTGAATTTACCCTGCGTTACAAAAGCGCCATGGAGGCCCAGGGTTTGAGATTCAGCGGGATGAGCCCCGACCAGCAACTTGTAGAAATAACGGAATTGAAAAGTCATCCGTGGTTTCTGGGCTGTCAATTCCACCCGGAATTTCAGTCCAAACCCATTGCGGCGCACCCCCTGTTTGCCGGCTTCATTGCCGCGGCGGCGAAACTGGCGCGTTCTTGAAGCAACGAATACGGATTGCCTGTCCCCCGGTCCGATCCTTTTCTGGGAAGAGAGCTCTGAATGGCGTTAATTGAGGAAAGAGAATTTCTGCAGGGACGTCGCATTGGCGGTCGGCAGCCATTTTTTTTGATCGCTGGTCCTTGCGTAATCGAAAGTCGCGATCTACTGCGGCGCGTTTGCGAGAAGATGAAGAACCTGGCGGACGAGCTGGGCATTCTCTACATCTTCAAGAGCAGCTTCGACAAAGCCAATCGGTCCTCAGCCGAGAGCCCCCGTGGACCCGGCATGCAAGAAGGATTGCGCGATCTGGAAGCCATTCGCAACGAATTCGGCGTGCCGGTACTGACCGATGTCCATGAGAGCGCCCAGGTGGCGGCTGTGGCGCAGGCAGTCGATATTTTGCAGATTCCCGCGTTTCTATGTCGACAGACCGATTTGCTGACGACCTGTGCCGAGAGCGGCCGCTGGGTAAATGTAAAGAAAGGTCAGTTTATGGCGCCCGCCGACTGCGGCGAGATAGCCAACAAGATCATCAACGCCGGCAGTCAGAAGTATCTGCTGACAGAGCGTGGCGCGACCTTCGGCTATAACAATCTGGTCTTTGATCCGCGCTCTCCGGAGATCCTTCATTCCATGAACATTCCGGTCATCATGGATGGCACGCATTCTACGCAACTGCCAGGCGGCGGCAAACAATCGGGCGGCGCCAGGCACTTTGCTGCGACTTTGCTGCGGGCGGCCGTCGCCGTTGGCGTCGAGGGAATCTTTATGGAAGTGCACCCTGATCCGCCGCGCGCCTGGTCCGATTCAAGCAATCAATACTACCTTGACCAGGCGCCAGATTTACTGCGCGGACTGTACAAGCTGGACCGCCTGGCCAAGGAAGAGCTGCTTGCTCCGACGGAGCCAGGTCGCAGTTGACTGCGCGGTATGAGCGGATTGATGCGCGGCTTCGTCGCAGTGACAGCAATACTCTTTCTCAGTTTCGGTTTTGCTATTGGCTGTCCTGCTGGCGACCGAGTGATCGAGGAGCAGGTTCGCGAGCCCGGCGCTACGATCCGAATCAAGGACTTCGTTCGCGAATCAATCAGAGCGGATGGTCGGACTGAGTGGCGCGTCGATGCCGGCGAGGCCTTCATCTTTGATCGCGGCGAAGAAGACAATCGCGTCATCGCCTATGAGTTTCGTTTTGTACAGTACGACGATCAGGGCAAGGTCATGGATCGCCTGATCGCGGAACGGGGTGAAATCGACTACAACGCCGCAATCGTCAAGGTGAGCGGAGCAGTGCGTTTCTGGAGCGCCAGCGGTCGACAGGTCGAAGCCGAATCTCTAGAATACGATCGGGAGACGCAGATTCTGCAATCCGAGCAGCCTCTTAAAATCATAGAGCGCGGCAATGTGACGCTCTGCCAGCGCGGCGCAGAGATCGACAATCAGAACAATCGGCAGTTGTGCCGCGCCCCAGTGGTGGCCGCCCAATCAAGCGACGCTTCCAATCACGCTGGCGAAAACTCCAATCCGCTGGATTTGTTCGAATGAAAAGTCGTCGGCCGTTTCTTCGGGCGCCGGAGATTGCACTGCGACGCGCTGGCTGCGCTGCGCTATCCGCAGTCTGCGCCGGGCAGCTTTTGTTATGCGTTGCGATTCCGCAGCAAACGCAGCCGGCGGCCGATCCAGAGCAGCCGCCCGCCGCTCTGGAAAACGTGGTAGTCGAACAGGCGGAGAAAACTTCCGAGCAGGAGGCAGGCGCATTGCAGGACGGATTGCGCGACGAGCGCCGCGACCGTCGCGGGCGGCCCCTGACCACGATTTTCAGCGGCGCCGAACTGCTGCGCGAAATCATTGAACGGGACGGAGCGGAAGTTGTGCGCATTACCATTCAGGGCGGCGCACAGATACGCCATAACAGGATCGAAATCAGCGCAGCGCGCATGGTAATCGAAGGCGGCGAATCCGGCCGGCTGGAAGGCGGGGTGACGGTAATCGACCGTGATAGCGGCGCACGTTTGCGCGCAGCGCAAGCGGTGTATTCACGATCAGAGCAGATCGTACAGTTGATCGGAAATCCACAGCTGCTATCGTCGCCGGCCGGCCAGCAGCCCGCTTTGTTGACCTGCACAGCAATGAAACGAGATCTTGCCGGACGGACTACCAGTCTGGATGGCGACGTACGCATCCATCAGGATCAATGGACGATCGTCGGCGATCGCGCTGTCTACGAAGATGCAACGCGAATTTTGACGATGGCCAACGCCCCGATGATCTTTGGGCGCACCCAATTTTTAACCGGCGACCAATTGACCTATAACACTGCCAGCCGCGAGGCAGGTCTTGACGGTCGGGCAATCTTTCTTTCGTCGGATCGTCCCGATACGGCGCCGGCAATCGTGGCTGCCGACGATCAAACAGTCGACGAATTCCTGCGCAGCGGCGGCGAATTGCAGCGCTCGGCAGTGGCGGCCGAGGTCGGCCCAACGGCCCTCAGCGCGGACTCCATCCGCTACGCCCCGGCGGCTGGCGCGGGGGTGCGCACAATCGCCGAGGGCCAGGTGTTGATCACTCGCGCCGGAATGCGCATTGCTACCCCTGCGGTGAGCGCCTATGGCCGTGATCTGGCGTTGGTTCATACGGATCGGGGCGTCGAGATGCTGGATCGAAACGAAAATATTTCGGTGAGAGCGGGAGTTATGGAATACGACCGCCAGCTCCAGAGACTGCGGCTGGAAGGATCGCCAGAGATCGGTTTCTTGCGCCCGGGCTCCGCCGAGGTTCAGGCCGCCTTGCGCGGGGCCGCCATTGAACGTAGTTTTGCTGAACATCGAACTACTGCTTACGGAAGCGTGGAAATACAGCGCGAGGAATACCGGGCGACTGGAGAGCTGGCAAATTACTTCGAAGAACAGGGCGTCATTATTCTTGAGGGGGATCCTTCGATCCGCAGCGGCGTCAGCAGGATTCACTCCGAAAAGATTCTTTTTTATCCAGAGACAAATCGCATCTTGCTCTACAACCGGATTCGGGGATATCTGGGCGGCGGCGCGCAATGACCAGAAACGTACGAAAAGCTGCAGCACGCACAGTAGCCCATAACGAGCCGTCCGGGCGAACCTTGAGTTGCGAAGGCCTTTCCAAAACCTACGGGCGTCGCCGGGTCGTGGACGGCGTAAGTTTTTCCATTCAGCAGCGAGAAATTGTAGGTTTGCTTGGACCGAACGGCGCAGGCAAGACTACATCATTCTACATGGCCGTAGGACTGGTCGCACCGGATGAGGGGACTGTGCGCATCGATCGGGACGATGTCACTGCGCTGCCAATGTACAAGCGCGCCCGGGCTGGAATTGGATATTTGGCGCAAGAGGACTCCGTCTTCCGGAAGCTGAGCGTTGCCGAAAATATCGAAGCCGTGCTTGAAATGCGGTTTCGCGATCGAGCAGAAATCGCTTCGCGCCGGGACGCCCTGCTGGAAGAACTCCACCTTTCCCATGTGGTAAATCAAAAAGGATTTACGCTCTCGGGCGGAGAGCGTCGGCGCTGCGAGATCGCCCGCGCCCTTGCCGTAGAGCCGGACTTTATTCTGCTGGACGAGCCATTTGCCGGCGTAGACCCTATTGCCGTGAAGGATATCCAGCAGCTGGTCGTACAGCTGCGCGAACGGGGCCTGGGTATTTTGATAACGGACCATAATGTTCGGGAGACGCTCCGAATTACGGACCGCTCCTACATCATGTATGGCGGCCGGATCCTTCGCGCCGGTCGGCCCGCGGAATTGGTGGCCGATCCGGAGATTCGCTCAAAGTATCTGGGCGAGGACTTCAAACTCTAAACCGATTCAGGCGTGATTCATGGCGCTGAGTCAACATTTAGTCCAGAAGCAAACACAGCGCCTGATCATTACACAGGATCTGCGCCAGTCCATTGAGCTCTTGCCGCTTTCCAATCTTGAACTCCAGGATCGAATCCAGAAGGAACTGCTGGAAAATCCGTTACTTGAGGAAGCGCCGGAGAGCGAGGCCGCTCCCAGCAGCGAGACGGATCAGGCGCCCGAGGCAATCGAGCAGGCTGCAAACGCGGTCGAAACGCGCCACGAGTTTGAGGGAGAGGACAACTGGCAGAGCCATTCGCGTGAATTTGCCGAAGACCGCGCTGCCGCTGCAGAGCGATCGGAACGAAAGAATCAGTTCCTGCAAAACTCCGTTCGATCGGGAGAATCGCTTTCCGATCACCTGCTCTGGCAGCTTCGACTTTCAGAAATCAACGAAGCGCAAATGCGCGCCGGCGAAGTTCTTATTTCGGCGATTGACGATCGCGGCTTTCTCGTAGAACCGCCCGAAGAATTGCTGACAGGTTCCGGAATTTCCGCAGCCGATGCCGAGGCTGCACTGCAAGCAATTTACCAGCTCGATCCCATTGGCTGCGGCGCTCGTAATATCCAGGAATCGCTGTATGTCCAGGCGCGATTGCTCAAGCCAGAGGAAGGCGATGCGCTACTGCTCCTGGAAAGTCACTTTGAGGAGTTGGAGAAGCTCGACTACAAACGCATCGAACGTATCAGCGGTCTGGACAGGGAGCGCATTGAAGCAGCGCTATCCTTTATCCGTACGCTGGAGCCCTATCCAGGCACATTGTATGCTCAGCGTCCGCCGGAGTACATCATTCCAGATGTAGTCATTGCCGAGATCGACGGCGCTATTGAAGTTATTGTTAATGACGACTGGCTTCCCGGTCTGCGGGTCAATGAGGAATACAAGAGCATGCTGCGCGGCGGCGGCAATGCCGCCGACCGCGAGTATCTGCAGGCGCGTCTTGCCTCTGCACAGTGGTTGATCAAGAGCGTTCGTCAACGTCGAGCGACGCTGTATAGAGTAACTCGATCGATCACTGAATTTCAGGATGAATTCTTCCGGCACGGACCATCGGCATTGAAGCCTCTAACCTTGCGGATGGTTGCCGAAAAGGTTGAGTTGCATGAATCGACGGTCTCCCGAATCACTACAAATAAGTATGCTCAGACGCGTTGGGGCGTATTTGAATTGAAGTATTTCTTTTCCAGTTCGTTGCGCAGCTCTACGGGAGATGCCGCTCATTCTTCCCGCAGCATCCAGGATCGAATCAAGCAGCTGGTCGATCAGGAGGATATTGCCGAACCTCTATCCGACCAGCAAATCGTCGAATTGGTGCGCCGGGAGGGCGTTGAGATCGCCCGGAGAACCGTGGCCAAATACCGAAAACTGTTGCGAATTCCGGCCGCAGATCGCAGGAAAAAGGTCAATCAGCTAAACGCCCGGCCGGAATCGGCGCGTGGCGATCGAAACAATTGACACAGCGACGCCTGCCGGGGCCCATGCTGCCATGGACATTCAATTCCACTTCCAGGGCATGGAGCCTACGGACGCCCTCAAAGAATATACCCGCAAGAAGATTGAAAAGCTTTCAGCGCACTTTGAAAAGCTATTCTCCGCTGTGGTTCACTTTAAGGTTGAGCGCATCAATCAGATCGTCGAATTTGTAATCGATGCGGATGGCGAAAAGTTCGTAGCCTCCGAGGCAAATAGCGACATGTATGCCGCCATTGACCTTGCCGAGGACAAGCTGGCAAAGCAGATCCGTCGTCACAAAGACAAGGCCCTCGGGCGACGTCATCGCGACGGCTGATCTTTTGGCTTCGCGGAAGTCCCTGGCGTGAGTTATATCGAAGTCGGCCAGCTGCTGCGCGAGCGACCGGAGCTGGCGCTTGAACTTCGAGCAGGCGAACGCGGATTGGAACGACGGTTGACTTCTCTTGATGTCAACCGTCCAGGCCTGGCGCTTGCCGGCTACTATCGAGAATTCGCCAGCGATCGTATCCAGGTTTTTGGCCGAGGCGAGGCCGCCTACTTGCGCGATTGCGACGCAGCCAATCTAAGTCGCGTACGCGCCGAGTTTTTTCGCTATAGCTTTCCCGCCATTGTCTTTACGCACAGCAGCCCGCCCCCGGACACATTCTTGCAGGCCGGCGAAGAGGTCGGGATACCAATTCTACAAACCTCGCTGTCCACGCACAATTTTATCGTTCAGTTTACTCATGTCATGGATGAGTCGCTGGCGCCGCAGACGGCGATCCATGGGGTGTTGATTGATGTTTTTGGCGTGGGTATTTTGCTAATGGGTCCCAGCGGAATTGGCAAATCAGAAACCGCGCTAGAACTGGTGGAACGCGGCCACCGACTGGTCGCCGACGATATCGTGCACATTCGCTGCATTGGCGAAACAGAGCTCTTTGGTCAGGCCAGTGAAATCGTACAGCATCATATGGAGTTGCGCGGCGTTGGCATCATCAATGTAAAGGACCTGTTTGGCGTAGGCGCTATCCTCGGTCGCTGTCGCCTGGATCTGGTAATTCGACTGGAAGACTGGGACGAAGCCAAGGAGTACGAGCGCCTGGGCCTGACGGAGGAAACGGTCGATATACTGGGCGTCAGTATTCCGCGTCATTTGATACCAGTCCGACCCGGACGGAATGTTCCCATTTTAATCGAAACAACGGCGATGAACCATCGTTCGAAGCGCATGGGCTATCATGCCGCGCAAGAACTCTCAAACCGCATCAATCGCGAAATCCACCGTAAGTCCTTGCGCGACAGCGACTGAAGCGCGTCGGCCCGCCGTTGTTTTCGTTGCCACTGCACAAGGCCACAGCCCCCTGTTCCTATGCGCACAGCGGAAGTAATCATTCTGAGCGAGGACGGATTGCATGCGCGGCCGGCTTCGTTGTTCGTACGCGAAGCCGGCAAGTTCAGGTCGGAAATTACAGTGACGGCGGACGGAATTTCCGTCAACGGCAAAAGCATCATGGGGCTTTTGACCCTCGCCCTTTGCTCCGGCGCCGTGGTTACGATTGCCGCGGATGGCATCGATGAAGAAAATGCTGTGCAACAACTGGCCGTTATTCTGGCGGGCGGACGTTCATGATCTCGCGCGGACCGCTCTGGCTGCAAGAGGAGCGCAAAATCTATCTGCGCGACGTTCTTTTCTTGCTGGCAATGGTGCTGGTGAGCATTGCTGTATCGGAGAAGTGGTTGCTTAAGTCAGATGCGTCGCTTGTGGACCGCATCTTCACCTATCTGCTACTGTTTGTTCCGCTCGGAACAATCAATTTGATTGCTCACTATTACTACCGCAATCGGCGGATCAGAATTACCGGCAATTTGCGCTCCAGTTTGCGCTACCGATTGAGCATCGCCTTCATGCTTATTGCGATCATTCCATCCTTGCCCATTTTTCTGGTTTCGGCCAACAATGTTGATGCAGCTCTGGAGGGACTGTTCAATATTAACGTGGTTCGCGGCGTTCGTGCTGCTGATCGATTGGTTCGCTACTATGAAGATCGCGAGCTGAACGCCTTTCGCAAGGGAGCGGAGGCTGCCAATGCGAATGCTAATTTGAGCTGGCTGCCGGCGCTTGCCGTGGCGCAGAACTACCTGAAATCCAGCGCTTTTGATCCGGGGCGAGATGCCTGGGCGATCTATCGCGGCAGGCGGCGACGGACCCAGTCCCGTCCAGTATTTCCGGAGCATTTGCCCGAGGATCTGGCCGCCGCAACTCATGCATCGAGCCCCGGCGCCGATCGAAGGATGCTGGCTGACGGCGAGTACCTGATTTTAGGCTACAATGTTTCTGAGGGCGATCGCTTGCTTCTGGCGCGTCGATTGCATCCCGAACTGGATTCGGAGCGCTCCCGCCTGCAACAGCTGACGATCAGCATTGAATCGGAGGATTTCTGGCGCGGCCATGCACCAAATACCCTTCGGTTGGGTATCGCGTTGCTCTATGTGTTCATGGTTTGTTCAGCGCTGCTGCTCTCGATCCTCATCGCGCGCCAGATCTCAATGCCGATTGTGGCTCTGGCGGCGGCGACGCGCGCCGTGACCGACGGCGACCTTGACGCTCGCATCGAGTTCAAGTCAGCCGGCGAACTTGGCATTCTTATTGAGAGTTTTAATCAGATGACGGCAGAATTGCGCAGCCTTCGGGCGCGGCTGCTGCATTCGCAAAGACTGGCGGCCTGGCAGGAGGTGGCGCGTCGCCTGGCGCATGAAATTCGAAACCCGCTGACGCCGATCCAGCTCTCCGCCGATCGTATGTTGCGTCGCCTGGACCATCCCGGACGCGGCGATCTGGAACGAGTGGTGCGCAGCGGCTGTGGGACAATCGTCGAACAGGTCAAAGCGCTCAAACAGCTTGTAGATGAGTTTGCCGCCTTTGCCCGATTACCCAAGGCGCGACCCGCGCGCCAATCGCTGGATGCAATCGTCGCCGAAGCGGTGCAGGGCTTTCAGGGGGCCATACCGGGGATCTCTCTGGAAACCCAGCTCAACGGCAATCTGCCGGAAGTAGAAGTGGACCGCACAATCGTGGTAGGAATGATCAACAACCTGGTGAAGAATGCGGCGGAAGCAATCCTCAGCGCCAGCGACGATTTGCGGCGTACGCCGGCGCGAATCCGAATATCTACTTCTCTCTTGCGTCAGGGGCCCAGGCAATTTGTCAGCATGTCAGTGGAAGACACCGGACCTGGGGTAGACGAGGGACTGCGTGATCGGATATTTGAGCCTTACTTTTCGACCAAGGGCGGCTACGGAAGCGGCCTTGGGCTCAGCCTGGTGGAACGGGCGGCCATGGAACATGAGGCCCGCATTGTCCTGGGACGCTCGGAGCTTGGCGGCGCCGAATTTTCGGTACTTTTCCGAATCGCTGGCGGCGATCGCGGCCGTCAGTAAGGCCTGGAAAGCGGCGGACAGTAAGCGGACCCGGCGATACAGGGTCTATTGCACGATGATCATTTACGTTGTCGACGATGATGCCAGTATCCGCGAGACCCTTCGCCAGGTTCTGGAAGACGAGGATTTTGAAGTGGAAGACTTTGCCAGCGGCCGGGCGATGCTCAAGGCGCTGAACAAGCAACGTCCGGCGCTGGTCTTACTGGATGTGTGGCTGGGAAAAGAAGACGGAGTCGATCTGCTCGACCGAGTCAAAGAAATCTATCCGACGCTTCCGGTAATCATGATTTCGGGCCACGGCACCATCGAACAGGCGGTACAGACCACCAAGAAAGGCGCTGTGGATTTTCTGGAAAAGCCGCTCTCGCTCGATACAGTTCTGGACCGCGTAAACAGTGCATTGCAGCGGGAACGCAATGGCCGCAGCGCAAAGGGCGCCGAACCGGTTGTTCTGGAGTTCGACGAGATCATCGGTCGCTCTCCAGAAATTCAGGGAGTAAAGCAGGCCATCGCCCAGGCTGCCGGCACCAATGCCAGGGTCTTCATCTATGGCGAAAACGGCGTTGGCAAGGAACTTGTGGCGCGCGCCATCTTTCGCAACAGCCGTCGTCGCGATAAGCCCTTCGTCGAGGTCAACTGCGCGGCCATCCCTGAGGAATTGATCGAAAGCGAACTGTTCGGGCACGAAAAAGGCGCATTCACCGGAGCGACGGAAACGCGAATCGGAAAATTTGAGCAAGCCCATGGCGGTACGCTGTTTCTCGATGAGATTTGCGATATGTCGCTGGCGACTCAGGCGCGCACACTGCGCGCCCTTCAAGAACAGCGATTTTCGCGAGTCGGCGGCTCGGAAAACATTGAGGTCGATGTGCGTATCATTGCCGCGACAAATATCCGGCCCGAGGAAGCGATTCGCGAGGGTCGATTTCGCGAAGATCTCTACTACCGCTTAAATGTGATTCCCATCAATATGCCTGCGCTGCGCGAAAGACCAGCGGACATTCCAATGCTCATGGACTACTTTTTGCGCGAGACGGCGTCCGAACATCAATTGCCGATCAAGCGATTCCATGCTCGGGCTGTCGATTTGCTTGTGCAGCATGCCTGGCCAGGGAATGTTCGCGAACTCAAGAACGTCGTGGAGCGCCTCTGCATCATGGCCAAGGAAGAGGAGATCAGCGCAGACATAGCCGCGGCGCAGCTGAATGATCCGCGCGAACGGGCTCCGCGCGAAGGAATACAGTTGAGCGGCGATCTGCGCAAAGCCCGAGAGGACTTCGAGCGCAACTATATCATCGAAGCTCTACGCAAACACGAAAAGAATATCAGCCGGGCGGCGCGATTTCTTGGCATCGAACGCACCAACTTGCATCGAAAATTGAAGTCTTTGGGGATTGATCCGGAGAAAATCTGAGCGGTGGGCGCGGATATTGGACAGATTGCCGCACTGGCCGCGGCGCTGGCGGAGGCGTTTGAGCGCGAGGGCGACCTGTGCATTGCTCATCTGCAAAGTGAAGCGCCGCCACAGGATATCGCCCTGCTACGACCGCGACTTGCGGCGCCTGTCCCTTCTGTTTCGGCTGCGACGCCTCCCTCCAGCATCGACTTGCCGGCCAATTTTCGCTGTACGTCCTGTGCCGATCGCATGTATCCGGTTCGACGCTATTACCGGCAAGGGCGCCGGGCCTGTCTGGTCTTGCATCACAGCGGTCCTTTTGCGACGCAGAATCGCATGGATCGAAGTCGCCAGTTTATTTTCGGCGACGCTGCAGAGGACGAACTGTTTGGCAGGATGCTTGCTGCCGTCGGTTGGGAGCTGGCCGATCTGCATTACCAGGAATTCACCGCCTGCCACTTCAACGCCGCGCGCAGTACGGAAGAAGACTGGCGGACGCGCAGCGAACGCTGTTTGAGCCATGTTTTTGATACTGTGCGGCGCGAAAGAATCAAATTGATTCTGGCCGTGGGGCCGGCGGCGGTTCTGCTTTTTGGCGCAGAGCGCGCTCAGCAGCTGGCGCGCGATCCCTTGCTCAGCGAGCTCCGCTGGCGAGATCAGTCGGCGTCGACCCTCGTCCTGCGCAGTCCTGCGGCGCTTGTGGCGCTTGAGAAGAAGCGCAGCGATGCTCGTCAGCGCGGCGATGAGGAGACGCGACAGTCGCTGGCGGCCGAGGAAAAAACAATCAAGGCAGCCATGTTGCAGGCGTTACGCGAGTCTCTGACTGCGCTGGACGCAGCAGATGTTTGAACTCTACGCCGACCTCTGGTTTCGGCGGCCAATTCAGCAGGCGTACACCTATCGCGTACCTTCCGGCTTTCCGGAACTGCAGCCCGGATGGCGTGTTCGTGCGCCGCTGCGCGGTCAGGAAGAGGAAGCAGCGATCGTCGCCCTGCATCGCAATGCGCCTCCGGGCAGGATAGCGGAGCTCAGCGAGCTTTGCGATGAGTACCCGGTCTTTACAACGGAGCAAATGGAACTGGCGCGCTGGATGGCAGAACACTACCTGGCTGCTCCTGGCGAGTGTCTCCTGCGCATGGCGCCCGCAGCGCGCCGCTATCGCCCGCGGCTGGATGCACCGTCGCGGCCTGCGCCAGAATTTTCGCTGCCGTTGACCGAGGAGCAGGAGGCGGCCCTGCGGGCGATCAGCGCCGATCTCGATCTATCTCTCCAGGGGCAAGCGCCGCATTGCAAGGTCCATCTGTTGCACGGCGTGACGGGGGCCGGAAAAACGGAAATCTACATGCGCTTGATTGCCCGCTGTCTGGCGGCAGACCGCGGCGCAATATTGCTTGTACCGGAGATCAGCCTGACGGTGCAGCTGATCCTGCGCTTGCGCGCCACTTTTGAGCAAGAACTCGCTCTGTTGCATTCCGCCCTCGGGGCAAAAGAACGATTCACCGCTTACGTTGACGCCCTCTACGGACGCAAGCGCATCGCACTTGGCGCGCGTTCTGCAGTTTTTGCTCCTGTCCATCGGCCCTTGCTTTTCATAGTCGACGAGGAACACGACAGCTCCTTCAAAGAGCGACAATCTCCGCGTTACGATGCGCGCCAGATCGCGCTGCAGCGCGCCGGCCAAAACGGAGGACTGGTCCTGCTGGGTTCGGCAACGCCGCGCGTTGAGTCCGCTTACTTTGCTCGCGCCCTGGGAGCGAGCGCTGGCTTCCAGTACCATCGGATGAGCCGGCGCGCCACCGGCGCCAGCCTGCCGAAGGTGGAACTGGTAGATGCGCCGCCGCCCGATATTCCGCTGTCCGGAGCGTTGATCCACGCCATTCATCAGAATCTGCAGCGCGGCGAGCAGACTCTGGTGTTGTTGAATCGGCGCGGTTATCATCCCTTTGTCTATTGCCGCAGTTGCAAAGATACCTTGCGCTGTCCGAATTGTTCCGTTTCGCTTACCTTGCACCGTGGGCAGCGATTGCTCTGTCACTACTGCGGCTATGCGAGCGCCTATTCAGGGATCTGTCCAACTTGCAATGGATCTCTGCAGACTCTGGGCAGTGGTACGCAACGTCTGGAGGAGCGTTTGCTGGAGTTGTTTCCAGAGGCCCGATTGCAGCGCCTCGACCAGGACGCCGTCGGTCGCCGCCGGGTCATCCAGGAGGTGATCGCTGAGCTGCTGGAAGGACGGCTGGATATACTTGTGGGCACGCAGATGATTGCCAAGGGGCTAGACGCGCCAGGGCTGACTCTGGTCGGCGTGCTGCAGGCGGACTTCGGTCTGGCGATGACGGACTTTCGCGCCGCCGAGCGAACCTTTGCACTATTGACCCAGGTGGCCGGTCGCGCCGGCCGGGCCCAGAGGCCGGGACGGGTCATCTTTGAGTGTTTGAACCGCGAGCATCCGCTGCTGCAAGCAGCAGCGCATCAGGACTATGAAACGTTCTATCGCGGCGAGGTGCAGCTACGCAAAGAGGCCGGCTATCCGCCTTTCGTACGGCTGTTACGATTGGTGGCGCGTGCCGAAGATGCAGAGCGCGCCGAAGGACTGCTGGCCGGAGTTGCCGCGGCGCTGCAATCCGATCGAGATTGGAACGAAGCCTCTGACCGCTTGCTTGGGCCGGCGCCAGCGCCGCTGGAACGCCTGCAAGGGGACCATCGCTGGCACCTGATCATAAAGACGACGGAAGCGTCGCGGCTGCGCTCCATAGCCAGACGTCACCTGCTGGATCGCGCCCTCGATTCAGCTGTTCGCCTGGAGATCGATTTTGATCCTGCGGACTTGCTCTGAGCAACTCAAGCGTGCGCTTATGTCCCGCGAAAAATGGCCAAAATTGGCTGATTTTAGGCTGAAATTCCCTTTTAGACATAATGCACAGGCCGTTTGCTGGTCGGAAAGGGGGGTCCGTCCGACCCGCAACCGCAATGAAACTCGACCTAACCGACCATTACCAGCGCCGTCACATCGGACCCGGCCCGGCAGAACTCCAGGCAATGCTCCGCGTCATCGGCGTCGCCTCGGTTGAAGAGCTCGTGGCACAGACCGTTCCCAGGAGCATCCGCCTGGACCGTCAGCTTGAGCTCCCTGAAGCCCTTTCTGAATCGGAATTCCTGCAGGAAATGCGCCGATTGGCCAGCAAGAACAGCGTCTACAAAAGCTACATCGGCCTCGGCGTTTACGATTGCATTACGCCAAGCGTCATTCAGCGGAACATCTTCGAGAATCCGGGCTGGTATACGCAGTACACGCCGTATCAAGCGGAGATATCGCAAGGGCGCCTGGAGGCTTTGCTCAACTTTCAAACAATGATCGCCGATTTGACCGGCCTGCCGGTTGCCAATGCGTCGCTCCTTGATGAGGCGACGGCCGCGGCGGAGGCCATGACCCTGCTGCATCGCATTCGATCCCCAGAGTGCGTACAACGCGGGGCGCATACCTTTTTCGCAGCAGATAGCTGTTATGCACATACCATCGACGTGCTGCGCGGTCGCGCGGAACCGTTGGGTATTGAAGTTGTGGTCGGAGATGCTTCGACCTTTGATCCGACCGATCGTTTTTTTGGGGCTCTCCTGCAATATCCGTCGGAAGATGGTTCGACCCCGGACTACCGGGCGCTGGTCGGACGTTGCCGCGCGCGCAGCGTACGCGTCGCAGTTGCTGCTGACTTGCTTTCGCTTACGTTGCTGGCGCCGCCTGGCGAGTGGGGCGCAGAGGTTGTACTGGGTTCTGCCCAGCGCTTTGGCGTCGCGCCTGGTTACGGCGGGCCGCATGCCGCCTTCTTTGCAGTGGCCGCGGAGCACCAGCGAGCGATGCCCGGCAGATTGGTTGGCGTATCGGTCGACGCCCATGGCAAACCGGCCTGCCGTCTGGCATTGCAGACCAGAGAACAGCATATTCGGCGGGAAAAGGCCACTTCAAACATTTGTACGGCGCAGGCGCTCCTTGCCATTATGGCCTCAATGTACGCAATCTATCACGGTCCCGATGGTCTGCGTCAGATCAGCGAGCGGATTCATGGATTGGCCTCCACGCTGGAGGCGGCGCTCAGTTCGCTGGGTTTCCGACAGTTGAATGAGAGCTACTTTGATACTTTGCTGGTAGAGGTTGGGGCCGACAATATGGCGCGTTTGCTGGCCGAGGCCGAAAATGCCGCGGTGAACTTTCGAATCTACGACGAGCAGCGAGTGGGCATCTCTCTCGATGAAACGGTTAGCATCTGGGATCTGGATGTAATCATTCAGGTCTTTGCACGCACTGTGGGCGAACAATGGGGCTTTGAACGAATTGAGGAATTGGCTGCCGCCGCTCCGCGACGACTGCCGGATACGTTGATGCGCAACAGCTCCTACCTCCAGCATCCGGTCTTCCACAGCCATCGCTCCGAAACGCAGATGATGCGCTACATTCGAAAACTGGAAGGGCGCGATCTGGCCCTCAATCAGTCGATGATTCCGCTTGGTTCGTGTACCATGAAGCTAAATGCCGCCACGGCAATGATTCCGTTGTCCTGGCCCGAGTTTGCCAGGCTGCACCCCTTCGCGCCGGCCGACCAGGCGCACGGCTATCTTGAGATTTTTGAGGACCTGCAGCAATATCTGGCAGAAATTACCGGACTGGCGGCTGTTTCGCTGCAGCCGAACTCCGGCGCACAGGGCGAGTATTCCGGGCTGCTGGTGATTCGCGCCTACCACCGCGATCGTGGCGAACCCCAGCGCAATGTCGCCCTCATTCCTTCCAGCGCTCATGGCACCAATCCGGCCAGCGCGGCCATGGCCGGCTTCGAGGTGGTGGTCGCACCCTGCGATTCTCTGGGCAATATCGATATGGAGCAGTTCCGCCAGCGTGCGGAGCAGTATGCGCAGCGACTGGCCTGCGTCATGGTTACGTACCCATCGACCCATGGCGTATTTGAAGAACAGATCCAGGAAGTCTGTCGGATCGTGCACAGCTTCGGCGGACAGGTTTACATGGATGGGGCCAACATGAACGCTCAGGTCGGTTTGACCAGCCCGGGTCGTATTGGCGCCGATGTTTGTCACTTAAATCTTCATAAAACCTTCAGTATTCCGCATGGCGGCGGCGGACCCGGCATGGGGCCCATCTGTGTGGCTGAACATCTTGAACCGTATCTGCCGGGGCACGTACAAAGCGATCGTGTTGGCGGAGAGCGAGCCATACCAGCTGTGGCCGGCGCGCCGTGGGGCAGCGCCAGCATTTTGCTGATATCCTACGGCTACATTCGCATGCTGGGCGCTGTCGGTGTTACCGAGGCCACGCGTTACGCAATCCTGAATGCAAACTATTTGAAGTCGCGGCTGCAGCGCTCCTACGATACTCTCTACGCAGGCGAGCAGGGTCGCGTTGCGCACGAATTAATCCTGGATTTGCGAGCCTTCAAGAAGTTCGGCATCGAAGTGGAAGATGTCGCAAAGCGACTGATTGACTATGGATTTCACGCGCCGACGATGAGTTGGCCGGTGCCGGGTACCCTGATGATTGAACCGACGGAGAGCGAGCCACGCGAGGAATTGGACCGATTTGTGCGCGCCATGCTCTCGATTCGCGATGAGATCCAGGCAGTGCAAGAGGGAAGTCTTGACGCGGTTGACAATCCGTTGAAGAACGCGCCGCATACTGCGCTGGCAATTGCCGCCAGCGAGTGGACCCATGCCTACAGCCGCGAACAGGCTGCCTTCCCTGATGCCGCCCTGCGAGAGAATAAGTTCTGGTCGCCGGTGGGACGCGTGGACAATGTTTATGGCGATCGGAATCTGGTGTGCTCCTGTCCGCCAGTAGAAGATTACGTCGAACAAGAGTTTTCGGCTGCCAGCGCCAAATCGATGCACTGATTTGCAGGCGTCCGTTCTAATTCAGATGAAAGCCTTCAGGAGTCTGCGGCGCCTGGGCATGTCGACTTTGCAGAATGTGCAGCAAATCGATTTGCTTTCGATAGTGTTGCCGAATGCAAGCGCTGAGCTCCGACAGCGTCGAAGCCTCAAGGAATTCTTGCTTCTGGATTTGCGGCGCCTGCAACAAGTAGGCGCACGCATAAATAAACTGTTCAGGCGCCTCTGGAAGCGTAGCTCTCTCAAGGGCGGCGCCGGCGCGAACGCTCAGCAGATTGAGATACTCGCGCAGCAGCGGCTCCAGCTCGCGGGCAAGGGTCGGAGCGTTGGCATCGTCAGGCAAATCGACAATTCGAACCGCCGCGCTCAAATAGGGCGCCGCGCTCTGAATGGAATCAAGCCGAAAACGATGTTGGCCAATCGTTTTGATATTCATGCGGCCGCCGGGCAAACGCTCCGCCTGTACGATGCGCGCCGTACAGCCGAGATCGTATGGCGTGGCCACGGGGCCAAGAGCCTCGCGGCCTTCCTGAATCATTGCAACGCCAAATTCGCTTTGCTGGTCCATGCATTGTTGAATCATCAGCTTGTAGCGGTCTTCGAAAATGTGCAAATGGAGCGGCATTCCGGGAAACAGCACAGTGTGCAGAGGAAAAATCGGAATGATTTGCATTGCAGCATTCCGTTGGCGCGCCGCGCCTCAGTCAAGAAAGTGAACGCAGGTCTGGCATGGGTTCGTTGAAGGTCGCTTTCTTCGGCAGCCCATCCATTTCGGCAGAGTTGCTGGCAGCGTTACTAGATAGCAGCCAGCATCGGGTGGTCTGCGTTTTTTCAAACCCCGACCGGCCTCGAGGCCGTTCTTCTCAGCTGCAGGCAACTCCGGTTTCGCTGCTGGCGCAGCAGCAAGGGATTCCGCTGTCCAGATCAGAAAAGCCCGGCGGCAGAGAGGATCTGGCTCTGCTGCGTCAAAGCGGAGCGGATATCGGCGTTGTCTTCGCTTATGGTCAGCTGATTCCGATGTCCATGGTGCATTCCCTGCCGGCAGGGATGGTCAATTTGCATGCTTCGCTGTTACCGGAATTGCGTGGCGCCTCCCCAATCCAGTCGGCCATCTGGCGCGGCATGACTCACACCGGCTGGAGTCTTCAAAAGCTGGCCCGGGAGCTGGATTCAGGCGAGATTATCGCACAACGTTCCATGGACGTGGATCCCGAGGAAACAGCGGGCGAACTGACCGCACGCATGTTGCCAGAAGGAATACGACTGACCCTGTCGGCGCTTGATGATTTCCAGGCCCTGGCATCGCTGGCGACGGCGCAGGAGCACAGCAAAGCCAGCTATTGCCGCAAAATCGGACCCAGGGAAGCCATTATCGATTGGCGTGAAAATGCCCTGCAGATTCATAACCAGGTGCGAGCCTTAAATCCAGCGCCTGCGGCGCGAACCAGCCTCGACGGCGGCCTGGTGAAGGTATGGCGGACAAGGATCTCCCCGGACGGGCCGGAGGAGCTTCAGGCTCTGAACTGCGGCGAGGGCCTGGCCAGCAAACAGCGCCTCTGGGTGCGCTGCGGCAAGGATCTGCTTGAGATTCTGGAGTTGCAGGCTGAAGGACGACGCCGGCAGCAGGCCGGCGAGTTCGTTAATGGACTTCGTTTGCCTGCGCCCTACAAGTTTGGAAATGGATGAAACCGATGCAGACCAATGAAAAACCAGGGCTCCAATTCTTGATCGGCGGCGCGCGATTGTGGGTTTACTTTTCGCTGGCGCTGGCGCTATTTTTTGCGGCTGCGGTTCTGGTCTTTGCTCTGCGCGGGCAAACGCCAGAGTACAATTCAATGCCCAACGTAACAGGGCGCTACTACGTTGATGTACATGACGACCTTACCAGGCGGTTGCAGCTGCGCGTATCGATCACGCGACGCCAATTTCCCGATCAAAACTCCGGATTGATTTTATTCCAGAGCATTCCTGCTGGAAAGCGAATCGAACACAGCGATAAAGTGGAGCTGGTCGTGAATCAACCGGAACCTCTGCTGACCATGCCAGACCTTGTTCGCAGTTCACTTTCTGCTGCGCGGGCTTCCGTGGAACGACTGACCAGCGAAGACCGTGTTTACAGTCTAACAGTCGCAGCCGTCAGCGAGATTGAGACAGAAGAGGCGCCCGCCGGGACGGTGCTGGCGCAACAACCGCCAGCGGGTCAAACTGTATCGCCGGGAGAACGCGTGTATTTGCTGGCGGCGGCCGCCCCGGCGACTGCTCCCGCTACTGAGGAGAGCATTGACCAATGGATCGGCCAGAATGTAACCGTGCTGGGACAGCTGCTGGCTCGTCGCGGCCGGGAGTATCGTATCGTCTCTCTGGATTCGCCGCCGACGCCGGAACTCATCGGCCAGGTCCATGCCATCCAGCAGGCTAACGGCATCTTGCAGCTTGCTGTATACTATCAGGCGCCAGAAGTCCGCTATCGAAATGGTTATGAACTGGCGGAATTTGATCTGGAGGAGGGCGAGTGCCGCGCTACCTTGATTCCCGAAGCGCAGGAGGATCAGCCACTCAGTGTCAGCGAGCCGCGCCTGCTCTTCGTCTCACGCCAGCATTCGGAGGATGAGACCGTCCGTCTGGTATTCTTTCGTACTGGCCTTTCACGCCTCGAAGTTTACTGCGGAGAGGATCGTGTCCATCGTTCTCGATATAAGCCGGATGATTTGAGTTGAGCAGGATGCGCGTATCACCCTCCGTCCTTGCCGCCGATCTCATCGATCTGCGACGCAGTCTGCAATCGATGGATCCTTCGATCGTAGATCTAATCCATCTAGACGTAATGGATGGTCACTACGTACCGCAGCTATCCTTTGGCGAAGCCTATGCGCGTGCCGTCAAATCCGCCACCAGCATTCCGCTGGACGTTCACTTGATGGTAGCCGCGCCGGAACGCGAGTGCCCCAAATACTTCGATCTCCATCCCGCCTACCTGACCTTCCATGCAGAGGCCACGCACTTTGGCGTGCGCCTTGCCCAGAGCATTCGCGAGCAGGGGATTGGCGCCGGCGTATCGCTCAATCCGGGAACGCCTGTTGAGCGCCTCGCGCCGCTGCTCGATCACGTTGACCTGGCCCTGGTAATGAGCGTGGAACCCGGCTTCTACGGTCAGAAGTTTCTTCCCCAGAGCGTGGAGCGGGTGCGGCAGCTGCGCGAAATGATTGGCCGACGCCCGGTTGCCATCCAGGTGGACGGCGGGATCAACACGGCTAACATTGCAGCACTGGCACAAAATGGCGCCAGCATTGTGGTTGCCGGCGCCTTCTGCTTCCAGGGCGACAGCATCAATTCTCGGGTCCAGGCCTTGAAGGAAGCGGCTGCGGCCTCCCCCGGTAGCTGATTGACGTCGGCAGGGCTCCGATAAACCTGACTCTGTGGTAAGAATTCGCCTCCAACGCTATGGAACCAAGAACCGGCCTTTCTACCGGGTTGTGGCTGCGGACATCCGCGCTCCCCGCGACGGCCGCTTCATTGAAATTCTGGGCTCTTTTAGTTCGACCAGCCTGAAGGGCGAGGCTTCGCTCAAAGAAGATCGCATACGCTACTGGCTTGGTCAGGGCGCCCAGCCCAGCGAGACTGTGCTCAGCCTCTTGCGCAAGAACGGAATTGCTCCATCGGTCAGGAAGTAATGGCCGAGGCCCCCGCACCGCAGGATTTGATCGAGTACGTTGTCCACAGCCTCGTGGATCATCCCGACGAAGTGAAGATCAAGACGATTCCCGGAAGCGAGGAGGTCGTAATTGAGCTTCGCGTGGCGGACGATGACGTCGGCAAAGTCATAGGAAAAAACGGAAGCGTCGCTCGGGCGCTGCGCACCTTGCTTTCCAATCTTGGCGCACAGCAGAAGAAGATCTACACCCTAGAAATCATCGACTGATCATGCGCCTGACGGCTTTGCTTGCAATCGCCCGGCTGGCCCGTCGGCGAGCCGCAGCGGATTGGTACTCCATCACCTACAGCGGCGACGGCCTGAGCTCTTTGAGCCCCCCGGAGCCTATCGCGATCTACCGACCTCCATACCAGGGCAGCGATCTTGCAGCAATCTTGCGCTGCGTGCGTCCGCAACTGGATCCACAGGGTCGTCTGATTGAGGGCAACTTGCAGTCGCTTCGTCTGGGAAGCGCCGGTAAGGGAGCGGCGCAGGTCGTCTCCGGCGAGCTTGCCAACCTGAGCTCATGCTGGCTATGCATTGAACGCGAGCGCCTCGCGGCCAGCGGCGATCTCTATGTATTTCAATTGATTGGCCTTCCCGTGTTCGCCGAAGACGAGTCACAGCCTCGGGCCAGAGTCAAAGACTACTTTGAGGCGGCCGGCGGAGGAGTGCTGGTGCTGGAATCTCTCGAAGATGGGCGGGAAGCGATGGCGCCGTTTCATCCAGATCAGGCGAAGGCAGACCTCGTCGCAGGAAAACTCACGCTGCGCTATCTGCAGGAGTATTTCGAGCTGTCATGATTTTTCAAGTATTGACTCAGTTCCCTGAGCGCTACCGTAGTTATCTGGAATCGGGCTTGCCAGCCAGGGCCCATTCCCGACGCTTGTTTGAAATATACCCGGTACAGCTGCGGGATTTTGCCGATGAGGGCCGAAAGGGCCGCATCGATGATAGTCCCTATGGCGGCGGTCCAGGTATGGTAGTGCAGATTGGTCCGGTTCATCGCGCGCTGCAATCGCTGGTTCATCGATTGCCTGTTGTGCTGCTGACCCCGGGAGGCGAGGCGCTCACGCAGCGGCGCGTGCGAAGCTTCTCGACGCTGTCAGGGCTGACCTTGATCTGCGGCTACTATGAAGGAGTCGATCAACGGATCGCAGATAAATACTCAGACTACCAGATTTCCATCGGCAATTTCATACTGGGCTCGGGCGATCTTGCCGCGCTCTGTTTGATAGAAGCGGTTACGCGCCTCCTGCCCGGATACATGGGATCGGCAGAGAGCCAGGCCGAGGAAAGTCACGAGGAAGATACGCTCGAATATCCGCAATATACAAGACCGGCGGAGTATGATGGGATGAATGCGCCGGCAGTATTGCTGGAAGGCAATCATCAACGCATTCGCGAGTGGCGCAGGGAACAAAGCAGGATTCTTACAGAACTCAGGAAGGCCAACAATGTCCGAGAATGAAACAGCAAATGAAACAGAAAGCGCCAGCCCGGCAGCGACGACCGAGGTCGAGCGTCACAGCCTCCCGCTCAACGGCGGCAGCATCACGGCTGCGCTTGGACTTGCCCAGCAGGAGCGCGCGCCGGGGGTCTTCTCGGTCGGCGACGTGATCAAAGTTCACTACCGAATCAAGGAAGGCGACAAAGAGCGCATTCAGGTCTACGAAGGCACGGTGATCTCCATGCGCGGCGCTGGCTGGAGCAAATCCTTTGTGGTTCGGCGCGTATCGCACGAGGTAGGCGTGGAGCGAATCTTCCCCTACAACTCGCCAGCCATCCAGAAAGTGGATGTTGTTCGTCGCGGACGGGTACGCCGCGCCAAGCTATTCTACCTTCGCCACAAGTCCGGAAAAGAGGGGCGTATCAAGGAAGCGTTTGACGCAACTCGCGCTCAGGCGCCGGCCAAGAAGGCGGCGGCCCGCAAGAAAACCGCAGCCAGCGCCAAGAAGCCGGCGTCCGGCGCCCGGAAGACGGCAGCGAAAGCAAGCGCGCGCTGATGTCCGTCCTCGGCTTCGAGGATTTCGAAGCCCGGTGGCGCCGACTTGGTCGCTGGCCGATGGCCGGAATTGACGAGGCCGGTCGCGGCCCGCTGGCCGGTCCGGTAAGCGTAGCGCTTGTCGTCTTCCCCGAAATGGCGGATGGTTTGCCGCACGCTCTTGAGGGCCTTGACGATTCCAAGAAACTCAAGCCGGCGGAGCGCGCTCGTCTACTGCCGCTTATCGAGACCAACGCAAAGCTTTCCCTTTGCGTACACATCTCCAGCAGGACCATAGATTCGCTCGGCATCAATCCGGCCATAGAACTGGGGATCGATCGACTCCTGCGTCGCGCTATGCAGCGAATCCCCGATCTGCGCGGCCTGGCTGTCGATGGCAATTACTTGCTGACCAAGCTGCGCCGGGATTGGCCGCAAATTGTCATTGAGTCTGTGGTGCGCGGCGACAGCCGCGCGGCCTCTATCGCCGCCGCCTCGGTCGTCGCCAAGGAGCGACGCGATCGACGTATGTTGCGTTACAGCCGCTACTTTCCGGGATACGGATTGGAAAAGCACAAGGGATATGGAACTGCTTTCCACCGGCGACAGATCGGCGCATTGGGTCCAAGTCCGCTACACCGTCGAAGCTTTCGCTGGTAATCTTTACGCCCCGGCCCTGGTATGACTGTGTGGAGATCAGCAGAATTCGTCTGCTGCTCAGACAGCTGGATGAAGGCGCCTTGCGCTTCCTTCAATCGATGCGTAACCAGAGCGTGAGCGCGACTGTTCTACGCCTCGACGGATCTCGCGTTCAGCTGAAAATTGGGCGCTGGATTTTTCCGGCTGTTGGCGAGGGCCTGCAGCTTCAGGAGCGGCAGCGCCTGCAGCTTTTCGTCGAGGCGCGAGGCGCGGGCCGCTTCCGTTTGAGGCTGCAAAGTCCGCCGCCTGGGCCAATGGACTCCGGGGGCGCGGCGGCGTTGCCGCTTACGCTGGAAAAGGCGTGGCGCGCGCTCCATGCTGGCCTGCAACGACGGCCCCGCGGCGGCGGAAGCGCCGAGCCTTCAGCGGCCGGCGTGCGTTCGGCCTTTGTATTTCAGGGGGCGGAGAACCTGGAGCTGCGCGCCTCCCCGGAAAGCCTGCAATGGATCGAGGCGCAGCTGGATTGGCTGGCAGCCGCCTGGATCATACCGCTGGTCAGCGGAGAGGAGCAGCCGCAACCCGACGAGGTTAGCTGTGCCGTCCTCGACGGAGAAGGGGAGAGCGCTGTTTGCGTGCATTTGCGCTTGAGCGAGGAGGAAAGACTGATGGTGGCGCTCGTGGCCTCCCGTGAACGCCCGGAGGCCCTGCATATCCTGGCCTCCGGCAGGGGGCCCGTGATTGGGCTCCTGGAGTCTTCATGGGATGCATGGCTGATTGAACTGCGACAGCAGGGCTTTGAAGTTGCAACGGCTCGTATCCTCCCGCCGCCGCCGCCTCTAGATCTTACGGTCTGAAACCGGCTTTTCCTTGCAGATCCTTGAAATCATGCATTAATTTCAGCAATGCTGGCGCCCGATCAAAGAAGCAGGGAAAAGCAAGTCGGCTATCGGCTGGCCCAGGCCCTCCGTTTCGACCGCACGCGCGATCGCGGCCCGCGTGTTGTCGCGCGTGGCCGAGGCGCCGACGCCGATCGCATTCTGGCTGCGGCCAGGGCGGCCGGCGTGCCGGTGGTCGAAGACGCGGGTTTGAGCGAGGCGTTGCGGGCCACGCCGCCGGGAAAAGAAGCTCCGGAAACGCTGTATCGAGCGCTGGCGGCTGTCTTTTCGCTGATATATCGACTGGACGAAGAGCGTCGACGACAGAAGGATTAACTGAGAGCAGATGAAGCGCATCAAAGTCAGCGAGCTCCGCGCCGGAATGGCCTTCGACCAGCCAGTTTATATTGATCCTAACAACGTATTGGTCCAGAGCCGACAGGAGATCCTCGACAAGGATATCGAGCGCTTGAAAAAGTGGGGAATTCTTGAGGTTGAAACCAATGGCAATCCGATCAACCTCAATGTTGTAGAAGCGCCGGCAAGCGGCGCAGCTGCCATGCCAACGGCGACGACGGCGGAACAGCCGTCAATGGTGGCCGAGATGCCGCGGGCATCGTCGAATGATCCGGAATTGAAACAGCTGGCCCTGGAATACGAGGCCTTTCGCAAGGCGCGACGCGCATTCCGCACCATGGTGCAGGAATGTGCGGACGGATTGCAGACAAATTTGCAGCAATTGATGGATGGCAAAGCCTTCGACAATCAATCCGTCATGCGCACAGCGGGCAGGCTGGCCGATGAATTGCTGGGCAAGCCTCTGCAACTGATCGGTTTTCATGGCTTGCGCTTCAGCGGACCAGCGCATCTTTTTCATTCGATTCATGCTGCGTCCTACGCTGCCGTCCTTGGACAAGCGCTGGGCTATTCGCGACCTCGCCTGCACGAGCTTGTCTTTGCGGTGTTGCTGATGGATTGCGGAATGCTGCGCATCCCATTGCACGTTCGCGACAAAAGCAGCGAATTGAATGAGGCGGAACGGTCCACGGTCAAGACGCACCCGCTCATTGGTTACCAATTGCTTGTCAAAAACGGCAAGGTAAAGGCCTCGCTTGCCACTGTTGCCTTGCAGCACCAGGAATCCTTTGACGGGCAGGGCTATCCGCAATCGCTCAAAGGCGGTCAGATCGAAGAGACCGCGCGCATTGCGACGATCGCCGATGTCTATACAGCAATGATCGAGCGCCGCCCGTATCGCAAGGGTCATCTACCCTACGACGCAATGAAGCATATGCTTTCGGTGCAGATGCACCATTTCGACCCGCGCTTGCTGCGTACGTTTCTTGGTCGCATTTCCATTTATCCGCTGGGATCGCTGGTCCAGCTCAGCAATCAATTTGTTGGCATGGTTGTCAGCTCACGGGCGGAAAAACCTCTGCGGCCTGTATTGCGCGTGATGCGCGGCGCCGACGGCGCAACGCCGCCCAATCTACAGTTCCTGGATCTAATCAAGGAAGCGGATCTTTACATTGTTCGCGCCCTGGACCCTGCGGCTGCCAGTATCGATCTGGAAGCGGAGATCTGAAGCGGCTGCGTAGCGGAAGATTCCGCGATCCAGGGGAGGAACAGGTCGCCGCCTGGCTGCGCGAACGCGGCTGGCAACTCCTGGGACACAACCTCCGGCTCGGTCGCACGGAGCTGGATCTTTGCTTGTGGGCCCCGGGCGGACGGCTGCACTTTGTCGAGGTCAAGCATTGTCTGCGTATTGATCCTGATTTCCATCCGGCAACTCTGCTTGGCCGCCAGCGACGCCAGCGCATGCGTCAGGCGGCGTTGCTGTTTCTAGAGAGACTTCAGCAGGGCGAGTGGCAGTCGGAGGATTCTTCCGGCAAAGTAGCGGAGAGCATTGCCGGCGAACTGCGGTCCGGTAAATTTCCGGAGATCTCCTTCGATCTTGCGCTTGTCAGCGGCGGCCAAATCGTCCAATATCTGGAAGGGGAATTGTGATGGCAGTCAATGGGCGGGCGAAGGGGCTGCGGCTCTAGCCTGCGACATAAGCGCCGTCGTAATAAAATCCCGCCGCGGCCTGAAATCAACGCGCCCAATTGTTTTGTTACCGGGCAAGCTTCGAGCCGCGTCGATCCTGAAAAGCGTCGGGGTCAATGATTCCGGCGTTCCACGGATGGAAATAAATGTTACAGGGATGTAACCATGAAAACGCTGCTCGACCAGGAGGCGCCAGTCGAGGCCAAGGACTTTGGTCTGGATCCGGTGCTGCTCAAGAAACGGGGACTTCCGTATCCGCATCGCAACATCGCAGAATTCAAACGTAAGATTTCTGATGATGGCTACATGGATCATGCAATCAACCGCATTGCTCTTGAGTTGATGCACTTCCTCGCCCGGTGAATCCGCCGTTGTGAGCGCTTCGTCGCTGCAGCAGACCTGCGCTGCGGCGTCGGTCGCTCACAACGGAACTTTTCTTCGCGCTTCATCCTCTCTCCAATCCAGCCTGACCTCCAGACCGCGCAAGTGGCTGGCCTCCAGTAAATGCTCCTCGCGCGTCTCCTCCGATTTCTCCAGGTCAGCAATCGTCAGTGCCAAACGTCGAACGCCGGCGATCTGCCGTAAGCTGACAGACCCGGATTGAAGCCAGCGATTGCAAAAGCGAAGGGCGGAGCGATTTTGTAGCGGCGCGGCGCGCTCTAACTGGTCCAGAGACCTCAGGCCATTGTGGCGAAAGCGCTGGCCGCTCCAGCGGTCCGCCTGTCGGTCCCAGCACTCGACGATTGCAGCGCGCAGCCGTGTCGCATCGAGTCTCGTTGTGGGAACGGCGCCAGGCTGCTCATAGTCCAGTTGAACAAGCATATCCAATCGGTCGGCCAGCGGACCAAGCAACCGCAGACGATAGGCGCGAATTGCCGCCGGGCTGCACTGGCAACGCTGTTGACTGTTTATGCTGCCATATCCGCAGGGGCAGCCATTGCTGGTTGCGGCCAGCAGAAAACCCGCAGGCAGCCGGCGCGCCAATCTTCCGCGGCTGAGCTCAACCATTCCGGATTCAGCGGGCTCGCGAAGCGCTTGCAGAGTCTCCCGTTGAAATTCGCCAAGTTCATCGAGTAACAGCAGGCCGCAATGGGCGCGCGTGACCTCTCCCGGCTCGAGCGATGCGCCGCCGCCAATCATGGCGCGTCGGGTTGCAGAATGATGCGGCTGTCGCAGCGGCCGCTGCAAATTGCCTTCGGATAGATCATCCGCCCACGCCAGAATCTCGCGCGCCTCGCGTTGATCTGGCGCCGGCAGCAAGGCTCCAATTTCAGCCGCCATCGCACTCTTGCCAACGCCCGGCGGTCCTAAAAAGAGCAGGCCATGCCAGCCGGCGGCGGCCAGCGTCGCGGCGCGCAGTGCATCGCTGCGGACGAGGGCGCCCTCCAGTCGCGAGCCGCGATGAGCCACAGCGATCGGCGCTGGCGCCAGGGTGCGAAGGTGACGTTCCTCCCAGAGACTGCATAGCGCCCTGGCTGGCAGCACCGGCAAGGCGCCAGCAGCTTGCGCTTCCTGAGCCTGCATTTCGGGGACGATGGCCAACGCAAATCCAGCAATGCTGGCCAGCCATAGCCGGCGCGAGAGCCAGCTTACCGGCAGCAATTCGCCTGAGAGAGAAAGTTCCCCAAAAAGTGCAATGGCCTCGCCTGCCGCGATGCGCCGCAGGAGCGAGCCCGGCGGCGTCATCCCAATCGCCAGCAAAGTGGCCGCTGCGCAACTGAACTCCAGTTCCGAAGCGCGACGCCCGCTGAGCTGTGGCGCTACGTTGATTGACAGCGAGGCCAGCGGCATTCGCACTCCGCTGCGGTGCAAAGCGCTGCGCAAGCGCTCTTGCATCTCGCGGGCGCCGCGGCTGATCCCCGAGATTTGCACCCCTGGCAAACCTCGCCGCAATGATGCCTCGACCAGAGTTTGACCTCCGGATTCTGAAGTGGAAAGATCAAGAGCAGCCAGTTTCGCATAGCCATCCATAGCTATCCGGCGTTAAGGGGAGCAGAGTCGTTCCGCGTTTGCGGTTGCCCTGAGCCGCCCCGATTCCACGTTGGAGCTGTGAAGACCTCTCCGCGCTTGGCTTTCATCTCGCTGGCGGCGGCTGCGCTGTCCTTTTGCAGCACCCGAATGATGCGCGAGCCCGACTACCAGGTTGTAGTGGCCGAGTCCGGCGCCAGAATCTATCGCGTACGGGAAAATATCTACAGCCCCTTCAGCCGGGAAAGCGAGGGGCAGCGCGAGGTTTTGTTCAAGCGCGGCGACCGAGTCCGAATCGTGCTCGAAAACAATGACGATTGGCTGCGAGTGCGCGCACTTCCCGCGCAGGAAAGCCTGGAGCAGAATCCTGGGAAGGTGATTCTCTACCTGGTCCGCTCCCTGCTGGTCCCCGAAGGCAGCGATGAAGAGCCCCCGGAGTACATTTCAGTCGAGCGATTTCATGCTGAACTGGACAAATTGCTGGCGCCCGCTGATCGTTAGCCCTTGAATCAGCAAGGAAATGCCCGCTGAGCGGCGGGCCTGGGCGTCCCCTGGCCGAAAATCCGATCCGGCGGGACTGTTCTGCCATTCGGCATTGACGCCCGCCTGGCCGGCGCCGAGCTGACTGCTGTCGCCGCTGCCGCTCATCTGAAGTTTTGGAGCAGAGGGCGCCGATAGGTAGTCTATGACTTTGGTGACCAAGCTGCGTCCACTGGCGCTCGTTGCGGGCTTTTTGCTGATGGCCAGCGCCGCCAGATCGCAATCGCAGAGTGATATGCTGCATCGCAGCGCAGTGGCGCCGCCAGAGGACCTACGTTCTGGCCTGAGCGGACAGCAGGAGAGCGACGAAATCGATCAGGAAATTGAGCGCTACTTCGCCAACCTGCAAAACACAGGGTCAACAGATCTGGACGCACAGCGGCTGGACCGACTCTTTGGAAGTTCAGGAGCTCCGGCGGATCATGGCAACGACCAATCTGACGCAGACACCTTTCGATTCAACAATCAGGCAAATGCTGACGACCAGGATATGCATTCGCACCGCGTGGCCACTGGCGACACGATCTGGAATATCAGCCGGCGATACAACGTAAGTACGGATAGTATCGTTGATAACAATCCGGAGCTGCGCAGCCGCCCGCTCTACATTGGCGAAGAAATTCTGATTTCAAATATCATTCAGACGCCGGCGCCCGCAGCGCTACAGAATCGGATGTATCAGGTCAAACGCGGAGATACTCTGTCCAGCGTAGCCCGGAGATTTCGACTGAGTCTGGCAGCGCTAAAGCGGCTGAACAATCTGCGTAGCAATCAACTGAGCGTCGGGCAACAACTGGTTGTTGGAAGACAATCAGGTCCGCCGCCCGGCTACCGTTACGAAGCGCTCTTCGAATGGCCCCTGCGCGGCGTGATTACTTCCGGCTTTGGCCGGCGCTTCAATCCCTTTGTGCGCAGCGCGACGCAATTTCATAAGGGCCTGGATATCGGCGCGGCAATGGGGACGCCCTTCAGCGCCTCTCGCGATGGTATTGTAATTTTCAGCGGCCGTATGGGCGGCTATGGAAATGCCATTTTTCTACGCCATACCAATGGTTTTGTTTCCGTCTATGCGCACTGTATGAAGACGCTGGTCCAGGCTGGCGACGTAATCAAGCGCGGACAACGACTTGGCCTGGTAGGTCGAACAGGATCGGCGACCGGGCCGCACTTGCACTTTGAAGTTCGTAAGTGGCGAAATCCAATCAATCCAATTGGTGCGCTGAATATGCGTGAACTGGTTCGCGCCAATCAGGTAGCAGCGCGGTAACCAGGCGGCAATTGGGCGCTTGAGCGGGCGCAGGAGACAGGCTTCTGGCCGAGTACATTCTCAAACTGCAGAAGAACGTCTTCGCCATCACAGTGGCTTCAGCAGCATTGCTGGGCGTGGCCCTTGCGTACCTTGGAACTACCCTGGTCCGCTTCTTCCTTGTCTCGGCCAGCTCGCTGGCAGCCGAGGCGCCGCCCGGCGCGCGACTTCCCGCGCCGGTTTTTGCTACGCGACCGTTGGAAGAGTACGCTTCCATTCCGACTGGCGCCTTCTTTCGCGATAGCGGCGCTGCAGCTCCCACGCCTGGCGAGGGCGGTCCCAGCGGCGGCGGCGAGATTACTCTGGTTGGCACTCTTGCCGGGTCAGCGGATTTTGCGCGCGCTCTGATTCAGGAGACCGGTCAAAGCGATCCGCAGAGCTACGGCCTTGGCAAGACGGTGGCCGGGTTCAGGATTGTTGGCATCGGATCGGATTATGTACTGGTGGAAAGCGGCGGCGCGCGCCTGAAGATTAAGGTAGGAGAAAAATCGGGCCAGGCTCAGGCGCAGCAGCCGGCCCCCGGCCCCGCGGCATCAGGCGGCAACGTGCAGCGAATCGTTGTCCAGCGTAGCAAGCTCAACGAAATCATGCAGGATCCGCGAGCCCTGGGGCAGGCCGGTATGCGTCCCTTCCAGCGCGGCGGACGAACCATGGGTTTGCAGCTGGTGCTTGTTCCGCCGAACAGTCTGCTCTATCAACTGGGCGCGCGAAGCGGCGATATTATCCGGCGTTTCAACGGACAGAGTCTGGAATCGAACGAAAAGATGCTGGAAGTGGTCAACGCTTTGCGTAGCTCAAGCCAGGTAACCGTCGATCTCGAGCGCGGGGGCCAGGTTATGACTTTTGACATAAGCATTCAATAGTCCGCGAATTCCCGCCTTTTTTGACCATCGCCATTGGATTCCCGCCGGGGACCTTTCCGATACAATACCGACTGCCTGGACCAGGGCGGGTACGACGATGTCTCACAGACTTTTGCGATTGGCCCTGCTTGCTCTGTTCTTGACTCAGCTGGCGATTCTTGCGCAGCCAGTGGGCTCACAACCAAGGCCGCGGGAACAGACCTTTGAGGCTAACTTCAACGACGTCGAAATCAAAGACTTCTTGAAGACCATGGCCCAGATTACCCGCCGCAATATCCTGGTCGATGATGCTGTGAAAGGAAAGATCACGATTGTATCGCATCGACCGATTCCGCGCTCCCGCGCCCTGGACTTCATGCGTCAGGTCCTGGAGGTCAAGGGTTACGGACTGATTGAAGATGGCGATCTGCTTCGCGTGGTGCCAATTGATGTAGCGCGCGATGCGTCGCAGCCTGCTGATCGCGATCCGGTGGAAGGAGAGGCCGGCGTCGTTTCCCGCGTCATTCAACTACCGGGCGGTGTGAGTCTGACGGAAATGGCCAACTTGCTGCGTCAGATTGCCGGCAAGAACACCCTGGTAATTCCTTATCCGCCAAGCAATACACTGGTGATCACTGGCTACGCAGTCAATGTGCGCCGCGCCGTGGAAGTGATGAAGGAAGTGATGAACTCCATGCGTCAGGGCGACGGCGGCGTGGCCAGCACGGAAAGCGTTCACATTTACCGTGCGCGTAACATGACGGCAGAGAGCCTTGCCAATGTCCTCACCCGTCTGGATACGCCGGTCGGTTCGGCGGACCCGGCGGCGCCGGGCGCAGCGCCAGGAACGGCTCCGCCGGCCGGAGTGCCCCCTTCCATCCCCAGACCGGCCGGAGGGAAGATCCGCGCCGTTGCGCACAAGGAATCGAATTCTATCGTAGTCACCGCAACCTCCGCTGAATGGTCCGAGATCGTTCAGATCATTGAGCGACTCGACAAGGAACGCAAACAGATCCTGCTGGAAGTGCTGATCGCCGAAGTTACCTCATCATCACTCAATGATTTTGGCATCGACTGGCGCGCCGCGCAACCCAACGCCCCCTATGGACAATTCAACACCGGCCTGGCGGTCGAGGGCAATCTGCTGGACTCCGAAGGGCAGATTACCGGCAACAATACGCTCAACGGATTCAGTCTTGGATTTCTGCGCCAGAGCGGCGATCTGCTGGCAATCTTGAATGCGAACATGAACAATCGGAACTTCAATGTTCTGTCCAGTCCGCAGGTGCTGACGCTTGATAACCAGGAAGCAGAAATCAATGTGGGTCAGGATGTGCCGGTGCGCACACAGGAGCGAACGAGCGGCGGCGGCAACGCCGAAGCGACGGTAAACTCCTTCGAATACCGGCCGTCCGGCATCAAATTAAAATTCACTCCCTATGTAAATGCCGAGGGTCAGATAGGATTGGACCTGTTCAGTGAAGTAACCTCCATTGAGGGCGGCGCCAGCTCAACAACCAATCCAACATTCAACAAGCGTAACATTAAGACCTTCGTCACCGTCCAGGACCAGCAGACGATTGTGATTGGCGGTCTGGTTTTCACGGAAAAGCTGCAAGAGATCACCAAAATCCCCTTGCTTGGCGACATCCCATTGCTGGGGCATTTGTTTCGCCGCAATACGGAGCGAGTGCGCCGCACCAATCTGATGCTGTTCATCACCCCCCACATTCTGGACAATCGCGAGGAAGCCGATCGTATTACGGAATACAAACGCGAGGAACAATCGCGCCAAATCCGGGAGCGGCACAATGATATTATTCTCTGGCCGGAACAATCCATTGACGGCGGCCGCCAGGAAGATTTTGACAGAATCGAGGACGATTTAGAACACTAACCGCGAGGCCTCTCGCTGCGGCTGATTGCGTCATGAAGAAGCGCCTGGGTGATCTTTTGGTCGATGAGGGCGCGGTAAGCCGCGACGAGCTCGATGATGCGCTCAAAATCCAGTCGCGATCGCCGCTCAAACTGGGGCAGATTCTGCTGAAGAAGGGGCTGCTTGATGAAGAGCAGCTGCTCAAACTGCTGGCCCGCCAGTTTGGCTACAAGTTTCACGAAAAGCTCAACTTTGCCTTCGATGAAAGCTTCCAGCGGATTCCGGTCAACCTGATCCACCGCTCCAGAATCGTGCCGGTCTGGCGTAAGGACCGCACAGTTCAAGTGGCCGTTTCCGATCCGACGGACATTCATCCGATGGACGATATCCGCAGCTGTCTGCGCGATTTGAAAGTCAGCTTCATCCTGGCGCCCGAGGCCGAGATCCTGCGCGTGATCCACGGCGGCTTTGATCAAGCGGCGGCCGCGGCTCGTGATGTGATTGAGGGCATCCGCGAAGAAGAGTATGCCGACTTCAGTCAGCTCAGCGAAGATACCCTGGACATGGCCAATGAGGCCCCGATCATTCGGATGGTAAACGCCTTGCTCACACAGGGCGTACAGGATCGCGCCTCCGACATTCACATAGAACCGTATGAAAAGCATCTCGATGTGCGTTATCGCGTCGATGGCATTTTGCATCGACGCCTTCAGCCGCCGAAGCTGATTCATGCCGGCCTTGTTTCGCGCATCAAGATTATGGCCAATCTGAATATTGCCGAAAACCGCATGCCCCAGGATGGGCGCATCAAAATCAAGCTGGCCGGCAATGATGTTGACATTCGCGTTTCCACTGTCCCTACGCGCCATGGCGAGCGGGTAGTGATGCGTCTGTTGAACAAGAGTGATGTTCGCTATTCGATCGAGACCATGGGTTTTGCCGCCGAGCTCGAAGCGCAGATCCGAAAGATGATCTTCGAGCCAAATGGAATCTTTCTGGTCACCGGTCCAACTGGCTCCGGGAAATCGACTACGCTCTATGCGGTTCTGACAGAGCTCAACCAGGAGCAGCGTAACATTTTGACGGCGGAAGATCCGGTAGAGTACGAGATCGAGGGCGTCGGGCAAATGCAAATGCAGGAAAAGATCGGCCTCAACTTCGCTACCGCATTGCGCGCGATGCTGCGCCAGGACCCTGATGTGATCATGGTAGGCGAGGTGCGTGATCAGGAGACAGCGCGCATCGCCATCCAGGCGGCGCTTACCGGTCACATGGTTCTTTCAACGCTGCACACCAATGACGCGCCTTCGGCGGTGACGCGATTGATTGATATGGGCATTGAACCCTATTTGATCACTTCTACGGTGCGCGGCGTCCTGGCTCAGCGACTGGTTCGAGTCATCTGCCCGCATTGCAAGACCGGATACAAGCCCAGTCGAGAAGAGCTCAGCGATGCTGGAATTCGCGAAAGCGAATTGCATGGCGGCCAATTGTATCGCGGCGCCGGTTGCACGGAGTGCGTTCAAACCGGCTACCGGGGCCGCGCTGGAATCTATTCGCTCATGCTGATGGATAGCGATGTGCAGAAATCGGTCTTACGCGGCGACGATTCCGAGCAAATTGGGCGGGCCGCCCAGGAGCGGCAGCAAATGCGAAGCTTGCAGGATTATGGCCGCTGGAAGGTCATCGAGGGCGTTACTACGGTAGAAGAAGTACTGCGGGTCACTTGATGGCAATCTATCGATATACGGCCCTCAATCGCAAGGGTAAGGAAGAAAAGGGGATTGTCGACGCCCCCAATCCAATTCAGGCGCGAAAAAACCTGAAAGCTCGCGGCTACTACGTGCGAGCTCTTGCCCAGGATACAGAAAAGAAGGACCGCGACCTCTTTCCGTTTTTGACCAGGCTGCTCTATCGCGTTCCGCGTCGCGATGTCGCCCTTTTTACGCGGCAGCTGGGCACGCTGGTTGGCGCGGGGCTTCCGCTGGATCGGTCGATCGCCAACATAGTAGAGCAGACCGAGAACGAGTATCTCAAGAAGGCGCTCATTGAAATCCGCGCCGGGATCATTGAGGGCGAAAGTCTGAGCGATGCAATGAAGAAGCATCCCGCAATATTCCCGGCGGTCTACCACCACATTGTTTCCGTCGGCGAAAAAACGGGCGCTTACGACAGCGCTTTGCTTCGGCTGGCCGAGCTGGAAGAGGCCAACCTGAAACTGCGCAACAAGATTACAACTGCCTTCACCTATCCAGGAGTCATGTTGTTGATGCTGGGCGGCATTGTAGTATTTTTGCTGCGCGTCGTTTTTCCGGTGATGCAGCGGCTTTTTACGCAGCTCGATGCCAAGCTCCCGCTGATCACGCGCGTCTTTCTCGCCCTCTCCGAATTGCTGGGACCGCCCTACATTTTTTTGATTCTGGGCATGGCGATTGTCGGCAGCTATATATTCTATCGCTGGAAGAATACGCCCAGCGGCAGCCGGCGCTGGGAGCTCTGGAAGATGAGCCCGCCCGTCACCGGAACGCTCTACAAAAAGGCATTGCTGGCGCGCTTTGCACGCAATCTGGGCGTCATGCTGGAAAACAGAGTCCCCTTGATCCCGGCGCTTCAGGTGGTGGGGGAAGTGGTGGATTCCGGCATTTTTCGGGAAGAAATCCATACTGCCATCGACCGCATCAAAGAGGGGGCGCGAATTTCGGAATCGTTTCGCGATTCGCGCGTGGTCAATCAAATGACCCTTGGCATGCTTGCGGCCGGCGAGATATCAGATTCCGTGCCCCAAATGGTGGCGCGAATTGCGGACGTCCTGGACAATGATGTTGATTCGGCGGTGCAGCGTTTGGCCAGTTTGCTCGAACCCTTGATGATGGTCCTCATGGGGATGACGATATTAATGGTTATGCTGGCTATGCTGCTTCCCATGTACAACTTGACCAGTCAGATTCGACATTGAAAATTGAACTGCGCCCGCACAGCGGACGCCGAGGTCCCAATGAAACGCGAAAGTTCCTTCTCAAGATCAAGAGCTCGCTCCTTACGCCTGGCAGCGCGCTGCCGCGCTCGGCTGCGAGCCGGCGTGACCCTGATAGAAATGGCCGTGGTCATCGCTGTGCTGGCATTGATTTTTGTGCTCGTCTACTCTAACTTGAATCTGAACGTAATCGACGACGCCAAAGTCCTGGTTTTCACCGGGCAAGCCAAGACCCTGCCGATTAAACTGCAGCGCTGGGAGTTAACTCACGGCTCGCTGGCCGACGGGGCCTCCCTGGAGCAGATTACCGATGATCCCGCCGAAGTGAAGGATCCGTGGGGTCATCCCTACTTTGCCTGTGCCGGCAGCGATGGTCGGGTGAACCAGATCTGTTCCTGGGGCGCCGACGGCGAGAATAGCAGCACGCGCTTCTTTATAACGCAGCGCAGTAGCTGGCCATCGGAATTTCGGCCGGAAGACAAGCCGCAGGAGCAGTAGGTCGTCGGACGATGAGCGCCCGAGCTCTGCCGCAAGTCGGCTGCCGCCGCCGGCTTGCGCCTCGACTGCGCGCCGGCATGACGCTCGTTGAGATTATTGTTGTAGTTCTCTTGTTGTCCTTTTTGACGCTGATTTTTGCGCCAGTCATTGCCCAGTTCTTCTCCAGTCTGAGCAGCGATGCGCCAGCAACACTGTTGGCCGGACACCTGCAGTTTTGCCGCAGCACCGCGATCAAGTCCAATCAGATTGTAATTTTGCGCCTGGACCTTGATAAGCGAGAGTACGAGGCTTACACCTTCGACCGCGAGCAGGACAAACCCAGGCGTCGGCAGCTTATCGAAAAGGTGGAGATCCCCATCGAAGAGGTGCGTACCGCCTACAGTGCGAGCATCAGCAGCGGAGGAATTCAGGTTTATTTTCTGCCTTCGGGCGTTGCAGAAGAGCTGCAGTTCCGCTTTTCATCGGACGGCGAAGCGCCGCAGTTGCTTTGCTACGGCCGATTTACCGGGGAGACGCGGCTCTTACGCGGCGATGAAGCGGGCGCCGAGCACGGCTGTTTCGAATTGTACCAGGATGCTCCGCATTTGTCCGGGGGCGTCCAATGAGGCGAATATCTCTGAAGCGAATCAATCGCCGTTGGCGGGTCATTCAGATATTGCTGCGGACGAGGGCCGCTGCCGCTGGCTATACGCTGATGGAAGTAGTCATGGCCATGATGGTGGCTTCGACATTTACGGTGATGGTGCTTTCCTTTATCGCTGAAGGACTTGGCATGCTTGTCGAGTCGGAGAAGCTTCAAGCAGCAGCTGCTGCGGCCCAGTTGCGGATGGCTATCCTGCGCACCGATCCCGATCCTGAGCCAAGCGAAAAGGAGGGGGCAATTGGCGGCGGAGTTTTCCAGGGCATGCAGTACAAGCTACAAGTTAGCAATAGCGAGATCGATCTGGCGAAGGTTCAAGCATCGGGCGATCTGGCGACGCCGGCGCTTGACGATGCAGCGCCGGCCGGGCCTCAGAACAGCGCCGGCGCAGCCGAGTCCCAGGGCGTCAGCGAACGCAGTGTTACCGGCGGAATTATCCCGGTGAAGAAGATCCGACTGGAAATCAGCTACCCTATTGGCAGTGAAACAGGCAAATTGATCATCCATACGATGCAGCCGCGACGGCCCGAGGCAGCAAACGAATCATGAGCGCGGCAAGCGCCAGAAGGCTGCACAGACTGCGCGCTTTAAGCGGCGAGCATCGCAGCGGCGTAACTTTGACGGAAATCAGTCTGGTACTTCTGGTGTCGGGTATGCTCCTGCTGCTGGTCTTCGGAATCGTCGGCGGTATGGTACGCATTACTGGCAATGCCGGGCCGGAAAGCAAGGAGCGCGGCCAGGCCTTCCTTGCCCTGGAAAATGTCCGTTCGTCGCTGGCCATGACCTACTTCAACAGAGAAGTCGCGCGTCTGTCATTCAAGGGCGACAAAGACTCAAGATCGGGACAGCGCATCGATCATCTGACCTTCTCTTGCGTGAATCCGTACGCTGACGAAGCTGGTCTTGCCGCTGTACGCGATATCACCTACTTCTTGCAGGAACAACCGCGCGGACAAAACGGGGCGGATCAACTCTACGTTTTGGTTCGACGCGAGAATTACATCGTTGGCGCAAAACCGGGCGAAGGCGGGGCCAACTATCCACTGGCGCGTAACATCGAAAGCTTCCGGTTGCGATATTCGCGAAACGGCAAGGACTGGCTGGACGAGTGGGATAGCAGCAGAGATCGAAAGATCCCGCGTTTAATTCAAATTCAAATCAAGGCGCGTATTGGCGACCGCACGGAACTCTTCGAATCTGTTGCAGCGCCGGGGATCTATATCCGATGAAGCTGCCGTCCTTTGGCTTCCGCTCCCCGCGGCCGGACGCACAGCGGCCGCAGCGGCGCCTGCTTTCTTTTGGCCGGCGAATATCGTTCAGCCGACGCGGCGCGGTTGTGTTGCTTGCCATATTTATGGTCAGCTTCTCCTCTTACCTGATTGCAGAGCAATTCATGGACAGCGTCACCGACGACTACTTCGCTGTTCGTTCGGCTGCGGATGGAATGCGCGCCCGAGAAGTTGCCATGGCTGGCTTCCGCGCCGCCCTGGGCGCAGTGCAGACCATCCCTGAGGAGTACCTCTATACCCAGGGTTTTATTGGCAAGGCGCCGGAACTGAAGCTGGCGGAGGAATGTCAGGACGAAAAGAAAGAAAATTGTCTGATATACTTTGTTAGTTTTCGCATACTACCGGAGGACGGGAAAATCAATCTGAACAATCTGGTTGCCTACAACGATGAGAGCAATCTCATTCAAAAGGGCATAGTTGCCAGACTCTTTTCGTCGTTTCAAATACCGCAGGGCAATCTGGAGAACCTAGTCGACTGGATTGATGCCAATGATATTTCCAGCGGCGGGGCCGAAGCCAGCGCCTATCGAGCGCTGCGCCCGCCGCGTGAAATCAAGAATTTCCGATTGTTCTCCCTGTCCGAGCTATGTCTGGTGAAAGACTTTAACCGCGAAATAGTCTACGAGAGCCGTGCGCCTGAAGGCTGGGTGGAGAACTATCATGCCGCCAGTTTTCAAAGCGAGGACGAGAAATACGCTCTGGCGCCGGAGGATTGGATTCTTTCGAACAACGTAACGGCCTATGTCCCCGCCAGCGAGAGCATAGACGATAAGATCAATATCAATGGCGCCCGTTACTACACATTGCTTTCGCTTTCCGAACATATGAATGATTCGGCCGTTCGCGCGCTGTTGAAGCTACGGCGAAAATCCCAGGGCTATATCAAAAGCCTGTCCGAGTTGCGCTCCTTGCCAGAGTTTCAGTCCAGCGTCGGCGATCGGCTTACGCTCTACGATGAGCTGGCCGGCTCCGGGGGCGATATTTCCGGCCTGGTCCGTACGGAGGGACAGTATTATCGTGTGGTTGGATTGGGGACAGTGATCCGGCGGGTCGATAATAATGTCGATGAGCAGGATGTGCAGGCTGTCCGTCGGGTCTGGGGCATCTGGGACCGACAGGGGCGGCAGCTGATCTACTATGCCGAGGATTGAGTGCAGATTTTTACTGAAAAGGCTCTGATCATTGACTATGGCAGCGCACTGATTAAGGGCGCTCTGGTCGAGCTGAGCGCTGGCCGCCGTCGGGTGCTGCGCCTGGAAAGCCTGCCGGTGGTCAATATCCGGCGAGATTCAGGCCAGGACAATGACGATCTCAGCGGCGTGAGCGAGTATGAATACAATCTCGTTCGCTATGTACAATCTTTCTTTCCCGACGAATTGAACTTTGTAATGGTCATTCCCAATGACCGCGTCTACGTGCGCGATATTTCGGTGCCGGCTTCCAACCTGAAACAAATAGCCGAGATCATCCCGCATGAGGTCGAAAGCATCGCGCCTGTCTCCCTGGAGGAGGCTGAAGTGATTGGTCAGCCCTGGGAGGTGGGCGAAGAAAATGCCAGCGTCCTGAGTTTTATGGCGACTCACGAAAGTCTGGAGCAGGCCGTGGCGCCCTTGCTGCGCGGCAATGCATCCATTCGAATGCTGACCATTGACGCCCCGGCGCTTGCCGGATTCCTCAATTTCCTGGGCCCCGAGGGAACCAGCGGTACTGGCATCGCCCAGCTTGATATTGGCGGTCGCATCTCTATCTTCAACATAGTACAAAACGGAAAGCTGGCCTTCACCCGTCAGATTCCCTTCGGCGGGGAGGAGATCACGCGGCTGGTGGGCGAGCGATTGCAGCTTGATCCGGCGGCGGCCGAAGAACGCAAGATGCAGCTCGAGCTCGATTTGCAGTATGATGAACGTCGTGCTGATCGGACCGAAGCCTTCTATCGTCGCAATCGTATCGATCGCAAACAATACGCTGCCCTGGCCAAAGAAATACGAGCCGCCTTCGCAGAACTGGCCGAGGACGTACGGCGCAGCGTCCTGGCGGCGCCCGGCGGCGAAGTACAGGCAATTTATTTGAGCGGCGGCGGATCGCAGCTGGGCGGGACGGCGAGTTACCTTGAGGATTTGCTGGGCGTCCATGTTCGCCAGTATCCGCTGGAGCTTTCGAACGGCGAGGACCCCGCCTTGTGGGCCACGGCGCTTGGGGCCGCCGAGCACTATGCGCTCAAGGCGCCGGAACGTTTTGATTTCTTGCGCGGCGCATTCGGCGCTAACTTGCGCGGAGGAAAATTCAATTTCAGCTTCTTCTCCACGCCGGCCATCCTTAGCCTCGGGGCCATCATACTTTTTCTGGCCGGCTTCTTCTTGAGCATCTACAAGGATACGACTCTCATCCGAAGTTATCGACAGCAGATTGCCGAGCTTGCCCGCGGCATTCCGGGTATGCCGTCTAATGGCGACCCGGCGGCTATGCGCCAGGCGGCGAGCAAGATCTGCATGGATCGTCTGCAGGCGGTACGCGGAAAGAGCGGAGGTCCGCGCTTCGTGGATTTCCTGAAGACGCTGAGCGAACTGACTCCGGATCGAAGCGCCATTGATCTGCGGGTCAATAGCGTTCGGTATGATGGTAAGACGGCGGACATCGATGTGGAGGTCGCTGACCTGAATCAGCGACAGGCCCTGGCTGAAGCGTTGAAGCGCAGCTCAATGTTCTCTGATGTAAAGGTGGAAGGGCAGCAGCAACCAAACAGGCGCTGGCGCGTGATTATCAAATTGAGTTTTAATCGGGCGGAAAGCAGTCAGGCCGGGAGTTGTGGCTGAGATGCTGGAAAAACTTGAACCGCGCGAACGAACAGTTGTTATTGGAGGCGCGGTCGTCGCTCTGTTAGCGCTGGCGTTTCTGGGCGGCAGCTGGTTTGTACGCGCCCGAGCTCAAATTGCTCAGCGCGTTCAGCAAAGCCGGGTAATCGCCGGCGAAATGACGCAGCTGAAGCGTCAGATTCTGTCGATGCAAGCCGCCAATCCACTGCCGGAGCAATCTTCCTTCCTTCAAAATGTTAACAACTCGCTGACCAAGTTCAATCTGAATTCCAGCTCATTTCAGGAAACGGGAACGCAGACTCAGAACGGGCAAACGACCTACGGCGTAAACATTCGACTGGCGCAGGTGCGATTGGAAGACCTGATCAAATTTCTGCATGAGATGGAGTACCCAAGAGAACTGCCGGCGCCGGTAGTGGACAATATCAAGATTCAGAGGGCGCCCTCGGGCCGCGAGGTCTACGAGGTAACAATGACTATCACGCTGACGGGCGCGGCGCGCTAACAGGGAATGCTATGGGCGATGAGGAGTATCCTGTAGAAGCTGAGGAGGCTTTGCCGCCGCCCGAGGCGTCGCTTGATGCAGATGACCCGATGGCGGAGGAGGAGCCATTGCCGCGGCTCTCGCTTCGTCAGCGCGTAATCGTATTCGGCGCATTTCTGGCAGCCTTCTTGCTTTCCTTTTTTCTATTCCTGCCCTATTCAGATATTGTTCGACCGCTGCTTGCTCGGGGCCTGGGCGGGCAAGCGCGGCTTGAATATGCCAATCTGGATTTGAATCTTTTCCGAGATGATGAGGTCGAGTCTCCTCGCGTCTCCTTGCATAGCGGGCTTACATTGCGCGCGGACCGCATATCCTCGAGCCTCGGGTGGATGGCGCTCTTTGCGCGAACTGCGGACGGCGGCCTTCGCGCTCTTCAATTGCAATTGCAAAACGGCAGTCTCGACCTCAGTATCGTTAGCTTGAAATTGCGCGCTGATGGCCTTGAGTTTGGCCGCGGTCTGGGAAACTTGCGCGGAAGGCTGCGCATTGAAGCCAGCGGAATTAGAATTCTGCAGGCGCCGGGGCTGGCAGGGGATTTTCTTGGAGGCGACCGAGGGATTTTCGATAGTCTACAGGCCGAGTTGACTGCAAGCGGCAACAACCTGAGATTTAATTCGCCGCTGGAATTGAGCGGCAACCGATTTCGGATCAGAATCGATGGCCAGATACAGCTGGGCGGCTCCGCTGCCAGCAGCACTCTCAATCTGAATGTTTGTATCAAGCCTGCTGCGGATCTGGAGCGGATTGATCCTGACCTTTTTCAAATCTACATTTTTCAAGGCGGCGCAGCCGGGGGACAGCTCTGCAAGGAAATCACTGGCCCGCTTGCAAATCCGCAGGTAAAAGGAGGCGGCGACGAAACTACCAACAGCAACCCGTCGATCCCCGCCGCTCCGATTGTGCCAGGCGCATCGCCGCCGGAAGGATCGACGCCAGCTGCAGCTCCGCCTGAGGGTCGCAGCCAATGACCCATCGCGATTCGAAATCTACCGCGTTGCTGAAAACCGCGCTGCTTGTGGCGCTTTGCGCTACGCCGGCCGCGTTGCCAGGAGATCGGCAGTCGGCGGCGCCGCAGATCCAATCGCCGGCGGCCGCCGACTTTCCGGCGCAGCGCCTGCAGGCCTGGTTGAGCCGCAGCCGCGCTCCTGGCCCTTCAAATGTTGAGGCTGAGCGCCGAGAACTGCGCGTTCTGCTGCCGCGTCGCGCCTATCGTTTTGATTTTTCCTGTCCCTTGCGAGGACAGCCGGAGGCTGCGCCGCCCGGCTCTCTGCAGTTGATCATCGGCTGTTCCAGCCTGGCGCCGGGCATCCAGTTAAGCGAGGCTGCTGCCGAGGAGCAACTCTCCGGATTTCGCGGCGCCCGAGAAAGTGTACTGGGCGTACTCTATCTGCAACGAATTGACCTTACGTCGACAGGGCAAATCAGCTGGAGCTGGACGCCGGGTCAGCTTCGCTTCTCCAATCCCTTTCTTGAGGCGCTGCACGCCGCACAGCCGCGGGCGCCGGCGCCGGAGCTGCTCAATCCAGTTTTTGTTCAACGCGCCGGCGGCGCTTTGCTGCGCACATTGCAGCTGGCACAGCAGGATCAGGTCTACAGAAAGCACCGCAATTTGTTAGAAGACTGGCAGGCCGTTGTGGCCCCCGGCAGCTGGCTCAAGCTGGATGCTGGCTGCCCGCTTCGCCTCTTTCTTGCGGCGCGCCGTGAAAGCGGTCGCGAGCTCTACCGATTGCCGCTGCGGATCGAATGTTTGCAATCGACGCCGCCGCCCTTGCTCATTGGCGAAGCTGAGTATCGCCGCAGCCGACTGGAGTTGCTTCGCGGCGGCCGCCGCTACACAGCGGAAATTCTACCGGGACCCTTTCAGATGAATGGCAATCGCCTGGCTTTTACAATTGATGAGATCCGTGCCGTGGAGGAACTGCGATGAGAGTGCGTCCCTGGCCGCTTGCTGCTGCTCTGGCCCTTGTGCTATTCTTGCGCGCGCCGCTGTACGGCGAGGATTCCTCGCGGCCGCCCGAAGGGCAACCCGTGTCTGGCGTCGCGAGTTCTGCGCTTCGCGAACTACGCATTGTACAGAAGCTGCCGCGTGTCGACGCGCCCTGGCTTGCCAGCCGCTTGCAAGAACGGCGCGCGGTTGCCCTGGAACTTGGCGATTATCTGCTTACAGATCTAGATGCTGTACGCTACGCTCAAGTCATCGAGGTATACGATCAGTCGCAGTGGCGCACGTTGCGTTTGAAACATGCGGCCACAGACTGTGCGCTGGCTTTGCTGCAGCGGACCGATGGCACAACGACGCCCCGGCGAATGGTATCAGCGCCGCCCGGTGCAGGCGCCGGATTAACGGTTGTTGGCTTTCCCCGCAGCGGCGAGGATGAAAGTGCATTGCCGGCGGTATTCCGCGGTTTGAGCCGCGAGGGCGTTTCTGGCAGCGATATAGATTTCGCTTTGCAGGGCAAGGTTGCGATGGTTGGCGAATTGCCGGACGGAGAGCAAATCTACGCCAGCGCCGTTGCAATGAGCGAAGGTCGGGCTCTGGGCGTCATTCACTGGGATGATCGTCAAAGCGGTCGATTCATGCCAGCGTCCGTGATTCAGCGCGTCCTCGATGATGTTGCCGACGGCGCCTACGATGGTCTACGGCGGACGGGAATTGACCTTCTTCCGGCCCGACACAGTGCGCTTCGTCGCTGGCTGGGAATCGAGGGAAAGCCTGGCGGCGCGTTGGCGGCGCGCATCGAGTTTGGTTCGCCCGCTTATCGTTTGCTGCAGGCCGGCGATGTACTGGTTGAGGCCGGCGGAGACATGATCGCGCCAGACGGTCAGGTAATGACCGCTGCGGGAGCAATACCGCTGGATCTTCGCTATTCCCTGGCGCCGCAAGGACTGAGGATTCGGCTGCTGCGCAACGGCGTAGAGCAGAGCGTTGAGTTGCCGAAGAGCAGTTACAGTGGTCCGCCGCAATTGCGTCGCTCCATGGAAAGCGTGCGTAGTTATTTTCTGGCGGCGGGGCTGGTTTTTCAGGAACTGGACTACGATTTGATTCGGCAAATGCAGGGGAGCAGCGCGCTGGCCGAGTATCGCTATCGCTACTTTGCCGCTGACCAACTCAATGAGGAAGCGGACCGCGATGTCCTGCTGACCAATCGCCTGGAGGATCGCGCCAATGCAGGCGCCGCAAGCTTTGTTGGCGGCGTCGTGCAGTCGATCAATGGCCGTCGCGTGCGCAGCCTGCGCGACCTTGCCCGCGAGTGGCGCGAACTGCGAGCGACGCGAGTCGTGCTTCAGTTTCTGAATCGAAGCGATGCCCTGATTCTTGGGATCGAGGAAGCGGGAGCTATAGAGCGACGTATCGAAGCTCGCTACCAGCCACAGGAGGCCGGTCGTGTTCATTGATGGCAAGACATCTTCGATTTTGAATCCTTTCCTGCTCCTGCTGGCCGCCCTGGCGTTCTGGCCGATCGGCGCGGAGTCGCCGCCGCCCGCCGTTGAGTTGCGGATTGGCGTTCGTGAAATCTCACATCGCGAGCCCTGGCGACGCGAGCAGTCTTCTTTCAGCGTGCCGGCCTTCAGCCTGGACGGTCGTCGTCTGGCTGCATTGAATCCGAGAATGCTACAGAGCACCGGCGCCCTCGTTCGACCGACGGGGGCCAGCGACTATTCACTCAACTACATCTGGTTCGATCCAGAGCTGGGTCTTTCCTTGCTTCAGGTCGATGCCGGCGCTGGCGAGAGCATGCCTGGTAGATTGGAGCTCGGTCGCATGGACTACGGCCGCAGCGGCCAGACGCTTGAAGCGGTCGGCGCCGTTGAGCGTCGCTTGCCCCGCCGGAGCGTGGTCTACGAGGAGATAGTCGTTCGCCACACTCCGTGGGGTGAAACGCCTCTGCCAGCTTTGCGCTTGAGCGGTTGGCAGCGCCAGTCGGGACCTGGCGAGCTCTTGCTACTGCAGGGGAAACTGGTTGGCGTAGTCTTCGAGGAGCAAGGAGGCTCGGCCTATGCTCTGCCAGCTGAACTGATACAGGCCTTCTGGCAACGCGCCTTGCGTATGGAAGGGACTTCCAGAGAATCCACAGAGCAGCAAATGTACAGCGCGCTGCCATGGGCGGGATTCCACTGTCGCCCGCTGAGCGACGCAGAGAGCAGAGCGCACTACGGCGTCGAGGCGCGTTCCGGGGCCTGCATTGTAACGGAGGCCGGGCCGGACCTGACCGGCGCCTCGTTGACGCCTGGAGACGTGATCGTAGGCATCAATGGCCGCCGCCTGCCTGATTCGGCGATGCTTGCCGCCGGTCCCTTCGGTCCGCAGCTTCCGCCGCTGGCCGCCCTGTTTCAGCGCGGTTCGCTGGCAGCTCCTGGCGATCGCTTGCTTCTGGACGTTGTTCGCGGCGGCGAGCGTCGCAGTGTAGAGCTGAAACTGGGCGCATTTGATCGCCGCCAGCTGCGTTGCCCGCGCGAGTTTGACTTCCCCGCCTACTGGGTTGTCGGCGGACTGGTCTTTGTTGAGTTGAGCGATCGATATCTGCGCGAAAATCCGGATGCTCCCTGGCGGCTGCGCTACCTGGCGCAGAGTCAGCGGCTGCAATCCGCCGCAGATGGCGAACGCTTTGTTGTTCTGGATCGGGTCTTGCAGACGCAGGCAGCCGCGGGCTACCAGTGCGACGCCTGCCTCACGCTGACCGTCAACGGCGTTGCAGTGCGAAACCTCCGACAATTGAAGCGGCTGGCGATTCAACGACTCAGCGAACGACAGGATTTGATCATTGGACTGGAAGGCGGAGCGACGATTGCACTTGCGGCGGAGCAGATTGCGGGCGCCGACCAGGAAGTCAGGCAACGCTACGGGATCGAATTTCTGGAGGGCGGACCTGGCGAGGCCGGAGGTCCGCGGCCTTAGATCCAGTAGCAGACTTCAGCTCGCGGGCCTGCATTGACTATGGCTCAGAATGCATCAAGGAAGGCGCCGCCGGCGATCGAGAATCGCAAGGCTCGCCATAACTATGAGATCCTGGAGACGATTGAGGCCGGTCTGGAATTGCGGGGAACGGAAGTGAAGTCGTTGCGGGCTGGCCAGGCAAACCTGACCGACGCCTACGCGCAGCCCAGGCAAAACGAACTCTTCTTGATCAATCTCAAGATTCAACCTTATGCCAATGCAACGCATTTCAATCACGAGGAATCGCGTCCGCGTAAGTTGCTGCTGCATCGCAACGAAATTACGGATTTGAGTTCGCGGATCCAGGAAAAACGCCTGAGTGTAGTGCCGCTGAAGATGTACTTCAACGAGCGCGGCCGGGTCAAGGTGCTGCTGGGCGTTGGCCGCGGCAAAAAGATGGCCGATAAACGCGAAAGTGAAAAGAAGAGCGAAGCGAAGCGCGAGATGGAGCGCGCTTTGCGCGAAGCGAATCGTTGATTATGTCTGGAAAACGTAAAAAACTGCCGCGCGTCGCGCTCGTGGGACGCCGCAATGTTGGAAAGTCCACGTTGCTTAATGCGCTCTACGGCCGGCGACGGGCGATCACCGATGATACGCCAGGCTTGACCCGCGATATTCTAGAAGTTGAAATTGAGCGCGGTCCCTACCACTTTGTGCTTTGCGATACGCCGGGACTGGACATCGAAGATCCAAACGAGCTGGAGGCGACAGTTCTCAAGCGAGCCAGAGACTTCATCGCCAGCGTCGACCTCACGCTCTTCTTGCTGGAAGCGCCGGCCCCGGCCGCTTTTGACTATGATTTTCTCGCTCTGCTTCGTAGCAGCGGATCAAAGGCGCCAGTAGCATTTGCCGTTAACAAAATCGATGGCGCGTCCCACGCCGCTGAAGGCCTTGCCGAATTTTTTGAAATGGGTCTTCTGAATGCCACGCCAATATCGGCCCGCGGGCGCTGGAATCTGGAAGCATTGCTGGAGTCCATGGCCGAACAGGCGCCGTCCTTGCGTCGCGGCAATGGCGCGCCGCTTCGCTCGCATGCGAAGGGGCAGCGCAAAGACGATTCAACGGTTTTTCCCGAGCGCAATGCCGAAGAGACGCGTATTGCAATCGTAGGTCGACCCAACGCTGGCAAATCTTCGCTCTTCAATCGCCTGGCTGGAAAAGATCTGTCGATTGTTTCCGAGGTCCCCGGCACAACGCGTGATACGGTGGACACCATCTTAACCTACCAGGGACGCCAGGCGCGAATTGTCGATACAGCTGGTTTGCGCCGGACGGCTAAGTTGCGCGAAGAGAAGGCGCGAGTAGATTTTTTCTCTACGACGCGCACGCGTCGTGCAATCCATGACGCGCGCGTTGTCATCCATGTACTGGATGCAACTGCCGGCGTTACCGATTTCGACAAAAAGATTTCCGCCATGGTCAACGAAATGCGTCGGCCAGCTATTCTGGCCGTAAACAAGTGGGATGCGCTTCCGAACAAGAACCAGAAGACAATGAGCGAATACCGGGATCGGCTCGAGTTTCTCTTTCCCCACGCCCGGCGCTTTCCGGTTGTCTTCTGTTCGGCCCTGAGCGGACAGCGGATCGGAGATCTACTGGAAGCCGCCTTTGATCTGGACCAGCGTATGCGACTGCGTATTCCTACCGCTGAGTTAAACAATCGCGTTCAAAATTGGTTTCGCGGAGCGCCAGGAACGCGCGCCGGATTGAAAATTCTCTACGCGACGCAGCCGGAAACCGAGCCGCCGGTGTTCGCCCTTTTCGTGAACCGGCGCAAGGACTTTCGGCCCAACTTGAGCGCCTATATCGAAAATCGGCTGCGCAAGGAATACAAGCTGGACGGGATTCCGCTGCGCCTCTATGTCCGGGAGAGCGGGGCGGATCGAAAATGACAGAGACGCAAGGATTGCTGCTGCTCGGCGCGCCGGTCGCCTTTTTGATGGGCTCGACTCCCTTTTCCTATTTGCTGGCGCGCCTGCTGGCTGGCGTTGACATCCGACAGGAAGGCTCCGGCAATCCCGGCGCAAGCAACGTTTATCGAGTGGTCGGGCCAGCGGCGGGCGTGGCCACCCTGATCCTCGATGCAGGGAAAGGAGCGGCGGCCGTGTTGCTGGTCCTGCCCTGGCGCAACGATTTGAGCGCCGCCGCACTGGTCTGGCTACAAATCGCCTTTGGTCTGGCCGCCGTGGCTGGCCACGTCTGGACTCCTTTTCTTGGCTGGAAGGGAGGCAAGGGCGTGGCTACATTGATCGGCGTCTTTGCAGCACTGTTCCCGCTGGGTATTCTGGCGGCCGCCGGCGCTGGCGTCATTGTCATAGGGATTTTTCGATACTTCTCGTTGGGCAGCCTGGTTGGCGTGAGCATTCTCCCCCTGGCCTATTTCCTCTATGTTGATGAACCCTGGCGCTCCGATCATCTGCCGATTCTCTGGATGACAGTAGCGGCCGTTTTGATTACGCTCTATCGACACAGCGAAAATATCCGGCGGCTCTGGCGCGGCGAAGAGTTGGGAATGGCGCATTCCAGACGCTGAGTGATTGTCAAGCTGCCATGGACTTGAACGTTGAACGACTGGGGGAGGGCGTCAGCTTCGAAGAGCGCATGTTCATTTCGGAGCAGTTTCTGGATCGCTATGCCTTTGCCGAGCCGCGAGACATCTATCGCTGGGTACGCGAGGGCGAGTATGGCATCGGCGGCCATGTGATCGACCTCAGTCTGGAAAACCTACATCAGGATTTGCGCAAGGCTCGCATCCACAAGACCAGGATCACGCTCCCCGTAACAGAAAACTTAGGACTGGCCAACCGTTTTGTTAAGGTGAATCTTGCTCCTTATTCAGATATTGGCTGTCCGCTAAAGCGCCTGTTGATGCTTGAAGAGCGCGTGCCCGATATGCGCCCCGATCCCCTGCGTTTCAAGCGCGACTGGGCGTTTATGAAAACGCAACTATCTCCAGGAATGAGCGTTACTGTCGATATGATGAATCGATTCGAAAACGAAATTCCCTTTCACATGATTCCAGAAATTGAATACAGCAAGGCCTGGATGGAGAACTACGGAACGGGCTACCGTATTGTACCCCGCGCCGCATTCTTTCAGTATTTTCCTGAGCATTCCATTCACAATGGCTGGGCCCCTGAATCTGAAGTCAGCCTGGACGAGCTGGCCGACGCAGACTCCAGCTACTGACCGGTGGCAAGCGCCAGCAGCCGTTGACGATTATTGAGACTTTGATTGCGGAGCACCTGATCCAGAAGCATCTTCAGCGCATTGCCAATTTGAGGCCCGCTGAGCCCCAGCGCCATCAAGTCCGCGCCATTGATCTTCAAATCGCGAATGGTCAAGGCCTCCTTTTCGAGGCCAGCGAGTAAGAGCCGGGTGGGCGCGGCATGCAGCGGATAGTGCGCCGCCATTGTCAGGAATGCGCCGCTCTCATCGCGAAAGGTTTCGCGGACCCGGCTCAGGAAGGAACGCAATTGATAGGAGAGTTCAGGGCGCAGATCGGCGAGCACTGCATCGTCATCGAGGTAGGCGCCGCGCCGGGCCAGCTCTTTCTGAAACTGAAAATAGCGCTGCAGCCACTCCACGTCTCGAATTTGTTTCCATGAAAATTTCAGGGAACGCGCCAATCGTTCGACGGCGCCATCCGGGTTGAGGCCAAGGTCCTCCCACCACATAGCCAGGCGCAGGATTGGCGCTCCAGGGCATCGATCCAGACGCTCTAGGGCGGCGCCGGAGCTGCGTTCAAATCGACCGTGTTCGGCAGTGAAAAAAAGGTAGAGCAATCCGGATCGCTCCAGCTCCGCAATCATCAGACTGGGCCGATCGGCGCGCAATCCCTTCCAGAGCTCTTCGCTAAAGCGTTCGACCGCCACCATTGCGCTGCGTTGCTGTACATCGCTACTGCGCAAGGCTCGCTCCGTTGCGGAATCCAGCCGAAAGCCAAGGGTGGCAAGAAAGCGACAGGCGCGAATTGGCCGCAGTCCATCTTCAAAAAAACGATCCTCCGCGCGGCCAATCGTGCGCAACAGTCGCTGCCGGAGGTCGCGCAGGCCGCTGTGATAGTCGAGGAGCAGCGCCTCTCCCGGTTCGTAGGCGAGCGCATTGACCGTAAAGTCGCGGCGCGACAGGTCCTCCTGCAAACGATCAGCGTATTCAATTCGGTCGGGACGACGCGCATCGCTGTAAATGGTCTCGCGACGGTAGGTGGTTAGCTCGTAAGCGGCGTCGCCGAGAAGAACGGTTACGGTTCCATGCTGCAAGCCGGTCGGCACGGTGCGCCGGAAAGCGGCGATGATTTCGTCAGGCCGGGCATTGGTCGTAAAGTCCAGATCACCAGCCTTGCGGCCCATCAGCAGGTCGCGTACCGCCCCGCCAACCAGGTAGCATTCCTTGCCCAGTTCGTGCAGGCGGCGGTAGATTGCGTGGACATCGGACTGAGTTTGCGCCGGCAGACTGGACAGAAGTTCAGGCTGGTGCGACTGGACCGGATTTTCGCCTGATTCCTCGCTGCTTACCATTGGGCCGCGCCTCGCGACCGCGCCTGCAGCAGTCGTTCATCGGGCAGGTGCATTGCGCTGAGAGCGCCGCCGTAGACGCAGCCTGTATCGAGACCAACGGAACGTCTGCCACGGATTGGCTCGCAAGCTTGAGCCAAACCGAGAACATAGCGGGCCGGCGTATGGCCGTAATAAATTTTCTTGCCGCGCCATCGGGACTCGCTCCGAATCCAATCCTCGCGAATCCAGAGCAGATCTTCTGGGAGCTGCTCATTCATAGCTGTACTGCCATTGTTGCGCACGCCGGCATGGACGGCGATCCAGTCCTCCCCTTCGACGTATAGTTCCAGTTCTTGTAGAAAGGCGCGATGCGACGCCGGCAGCTCTTCAAGACGAGCTCCCGGCCGCAGTCCATAGGAGCGAAGCGTAGCATCGCCGCCATTGGCCGGATGCAACCAGGACCTGCCCTCGGCGCTGCCCGATTCGTCAAGATGCGCCAGCATCATAGCTTCGTGGTTTCCCATCACAAAACGTGCGCGCCGCTTTTCACGGAGCAAGCGCTCGATAACTCCTCGCGAGTCCGGGCCTCGATCTACGTAGTCGCCAAGAAAGACCAGCGAGTCGGATGGGTCAATCTGGTCCAGCAGCTCTTCGAGTTCCTCCAGACAGCCATGAATGTCGCCAATGATCCACATCCCTGTTCCCAAATCAAAAAAAGAATTCCCCCGCCGCTTGTCGCTCTTGATCCTGTCACAACTGCAACGCGGAGACGACCGTTTCTATGAAAATTCACGAGTATCAGGCAAAGGAATTGCTGCGCAAGCACGGCGTTAACGTGCCCGAGGGTCGCGTGGCCTCCAGGATGGATGAGCTCGGTCCAGCCTATGACGCCCTCAAGGCCGAGATCGTCGCCGTGAAAAGTCAAATCCATGCCGGCGGGCGGGGGAAGGGCGCGCTCTATGACGGCCCCGATCCGGCTACGGCCAAAAAGGTCCAGGATGGCGGCGTCAAGGTTGCGCGCAGCCGAGAAGAAGCGCTGCAGTTTGGCGGCAACATGCTGGAGAAGTACCTTCATACCATTCAGACCGGCGGCGTTGCCAAGCAGGTATTGAAGGTCTATCTGGAAAAGGGAACTCGAATTGCCCGCGAACTCTATCTTTCCATTCTCATGGATCGGGCCCTGCAAAAGCCGATCATCATGGTTTCCACCGAAGGCGGGATGGACATCGAAGAGGTGGCGGCCAAGCATCCGGACAAGATCATCAAATTGCCGGTGGAAATGAATCTGGGATTGCAGCCCTGGCAGGCCCGAGAATTGATCTTTCGGCTGGGTTTGCCGGGCGAGGTCATGAAGCAGGGCGTCGACTTCCTGATGAAGCTCTGGACGGCTTTTGCGAAAGAGGACGCCAGCATGCTGGAGGTGAACCCGCTGGTGCTTACCGAAGAAAACACGCTGATCGCATTGGATTGCAAGCTGCAGATCGATGACAACGCACTTTACCGGCATCCCGATTCGGCAGCCTATCGCGATATCACCGAAGAAGATCCGCTGGAAGTCAAGGCCTCCGAGTTCAATCTCAACTACGTTCGACTGGACGGCAATATTGGTTGTATGGTGAACGGCGCAGGCCTGGCCATGGCGACCATGGACATTTGCAAGCTGGCCGGCGCGGATCCGGCGAACTTTCTCGATGTGGGCGGCGGCGCCAATCCTACCACTGTTGCTAACGGCTTTCGCATCATTCTGGGCGATCCCAATGTAAAGGCCATCTTTGTGAACATTTTTGGCGGCATTGTTCAGTGCGACAGGGTTGCACATGGCATCATGCAGGCGGCGCAAGAAGTGAAAATATCAGTGCCGCTTATTGTTCGCTTGCAGGGCACAAACGCCGAAGTAGCGCGCAAGATTCTCGATGAGGCGAATCTGGGCATCATCGCCGCCGACACGCTGGATCAGTGTGTGGACCAAATTCGCAAGGTATTCAAAGCCTGATACGGCCATAGGCAAAGGAAAAACATAATGTCAGTACTCGTAGATAAAAACACCCGCGTCGTCGTGCAGGGAATTACCGGAAAGGAAGGGTCCTTTCACGCCGCGCAGATGATTGAATATGGCTCAAACGTTGTGGCCGGCGTTACCCCCGGCAAGGGCGGCCAGAGCCATCACAATGCGCCGATCTTTAATACTATCTCGGAAGCCATGGACAAGGAAGGTGCAAATGCATCTGTAATTTTTGTTCCGCCGGCCTTTGCTGCCGATGCAATCCTGGAGTGTGTAGGCGCCGGAATCCCACTGGTTGTATGTATTACGGAAGGCATCCCGGTGCAGGATATGGCCCGCGTCTGGCCGGTGTTGAAAGAATCCAGCACGCGCTTGATTGGCCCAAACTGTCCGGGGGTGATTACGCCGGGTCAGTGCAAAATCGGGATCATGCCGGGCTTCATTCATAAGCCGGGCAATATTGGCGTTGTTTCTCGATCCGGAACGCTGACATATGAAGCCGTTCATCAGCTTACCAGTCAGGGCCTCGGCCAAACGACCTGCATCGGCATTGGCGGCGACCCGGTCATCGGCACCAAACATCGCGATGCTATAGAACTACTCAACAATGATCCCGATACCAAAGGGATTGTTATGATCGGCGAAATTGGCGGAACGGACGAAGAGGATGCCGCCAGCTGGATCAAGCAGCATGTCAAAAAGCCGGTGGTTGGCTTTATCGCGGGGCAGACTGCGCCTCCCGGAAAGCGCATGGGTCACGCCGGAGCTATTATCTCCGGCGGCAAGGGCACTGCTTCCTCCAAGATGGAGGCGATGCGCGACGCCGGAATCCATGTCGTCAACTCGCTGGCCGAAATTGGCGTGGCGATGAAAAAGCTGGTCGGCTGAAATCAAGGCAGGCATGACTTCGGAGCGCAATCTTGAGGATCGCGCTCCGAAGGCTAAGCGTACTGTCGGCTCTATTTGTGCTCGCGCGTGTAGACTCCGTCCCAATCGTGAGGCGGCGGCGCGGCCTCATACATGCGACAACGCTGGATCAACAGGTCCGCTGCCTTATCCTTACCGCCGCTGGCAACAATCGCTTGCTCAAATCCGGCAATCGCCGGCCGCCACTGACGCTTTAAGTATAAAGCAAAGGCCGCTTCGTATTGCTCAGCGCAGCGCGCCCGCGCCTCTGGCGGTCGAGGGGAATCGCTGATGATCTCGTACAGGGCGACAGGCTCCGTCTTACCTTTGACGCGAACAAGATCCAGTTTTCGGGCAAAAATCTTGTCCGATACTTCGCGGTAGACTGCTTCGGAAGCCAGCAGCTCGATGCCGTAGTCCTTGCCGGCCGCTTCGAGTCGCGCCGCCAGATTCACTGTATCGCCCATCATGGTATAGGCTGCCAGCGCATCCGTGCCCATGAAGCCTACTTTGGCTAGGCCCGTATTCAACCCAACGCGGAAGCGCATGGTGCGCGCCTCAGGAATGTATTTCTGCTCTTTGGTCCACCTGGCTCGCATTTCGATCATGCAATCAACCATGCGCAGCGTGGCCTGCACTGCCTTCAGGCAATGGTGATCCACATCAACCGGCGCGTTCCAGATACCGACAATGGCATCGCCAATGTATTTGTCCAGAACGCCCTCGTGCTCCTTGAGGATCAGGGTCATGGCTGATAGGTATTCATTGAGCAGCGCGGCGAGTTCTACTGAACTGAGCTTTTCACTGATAGTAGAAAAGGAGGCGACATCGGAGAAGAAAGCGGTGATTCGCTTTTCGCTGCCGCGTTTCAGCGCCTGCAGGTCCTTCATCGCCTCGGTCACAACCACCGGATCGACCATGCTGCCCAGGATGCCCTTGATCTTTTCACGGTCGCGCAGGCCGCTGACCATGGAGTTCAGGGCTATCGTGAGATTTCCGAATTCATCGTTGCCGCCGTGCTCGAATTGAACGTTCAGGCTTCCCCGCCCAACGTCCTCGGCGCTCTTAATGATGCGTTTGATCTTCTGGACGACAAATCCAGAAATGAAGATTGCAAAAAGAATCGAAAGCGCAGCGATACCTGATGCATAGAGGATGGCGCGATTGCGATTCTGCTTGATTTCTTCCAACCCGCGAGTTCGGTCCACCAACGTTCGAATGACCCCCGCAAAATTTCGGCCCAGAACCTGCTGGCTCACATCTTCGGAGTCGGAAGCAAGCAGCGGCGAAGAATCCAGCCGCCACATGATCTGCTCCGCCTCAGTACGACTATTGCCAATGATGCCTTCGCTGTAGGCGCGACTCAAACCCCTGTCGGGCGTCTCGCTTTCGCCGGCATAAATCCACTGACGCAGTTTTTGCCAGCGTTCTTGTTGGGACTGGCGCAGGAGCGCATCTCGTAGATAGCTGTCGTAGGCGGCGCTGTCTTCACGAAACCGTAGCAAGACGCCGTCCTCCAGCGCAGCCTCGCGCAAATTGCCTACGGCATCCGCCAGGCGGTCAACCGGCGCGGCGGCATCCGCGCTGCTTTCGGCTGCAGCCTGCTGCGCAAAGGCCTTATTGCGCTCGGCTACGATAGCGGCATAAGAGCTATACAATTGCCTGAATTGCGTGTCGCGAAAGGGCGGAGTGGGCGGCCGTTGCTTGCGCAATTCTTCCAGGCGCTGAGCGATTTTCTTGCTCAGATCGCCAAGTTTGGCTGCGTAGTTTGCATCCAGTTCCAGGTAATGCTGCCATTCGTGCGCTTCTGCACGCAGCGTTTCTACGGAGCGGGCGCGCTCGGTGGACTGTGGGTTGCGAAAGTACGGAGAATAGAGCGCTTGCAGCTGCATCTCGCCCAGCTCCAGCTGGGTTGGAGTCAACGACGAATCCAGACCAAGAGTCTGCGAAAGCGAATCCAGTGCGGCGCTCAAGGAACTTTCAAGATCAGGATCGGCAAGAGATTGATTCAGCTTGCTCTCCGGATCAAAGAGACTGGTATCCAGCGTAGGCTGCGAGCTTTCGCTGCCGGTGATGGCGCCGGTAGGGAAGGTCTGGATTCGAAAACGTCCCGTATCAAGACCAAGTTCCTTGATTTTTCGCTTTCGGGAGCCTGCCATCAGCTGTGCAATGCGCGAATCAAGCCTCAGCCGAGCTTGCCGCGCGCGGTCCATGCCTTCCTTGACCTTCTGGGCCAGGGCCGGATTGATCGATGGCTGAGCGCCGCCGCCGGTCGCCGCACCCTGTAGCGTCTCCGTTGCGCGTTGCTCGGCTTCCTGGAGCGCACGACGCGCATCCTGTACGTTGTTTTCCGCTGTAACGTAGTCTTTCGCCAGCGCCTGCAATCGGCTAAAGTCGAGGTCGGAAATACCCTCTCCGCCGGAGCCCTGCAGTTGAGCGCGCGAGCTTGCTTCCAGTGCATCGACCTCGTCGTCGGAAAGATAGGCAGAGTAGTAGGTCTCCGCAGTTCGCCGAACATTCTGGCGGCCAAGCGCTCCAAACAGCGAAGTGCGAATCCCAAAAAGAGAGACTTCCTTTTCCTGACTGACAATACGCGTGCTGCGGTAGCGCTTGAGCGCCTCGCGCTGTTCTCGGATGCGAATGCGAAATTCCTCGGTACGTACAAGGCTCTGAGAGATATTATCGATCTCCAGCACCAGAGCGGAAATATAGCGGCGGGAGATGGCCGCCTCACGGTCATAGCTTTCAGTTTGGATGGATTGTTGTTGTTGCAGATAGATGATGGAAAGGAATAGAACTGTAACCAGAATCAAAAATGCTGTAAACCAGGCAAGCTTGGCGCGTATCCCGGAGACAAGCAGGGCAAGGATTCGGCGCGGAGTATCCAGCAAGGGAGCGATCTGTCTCCAGAGCGCCGCCGCCAGCGGTCCAAAGCGGCGCTCTATGGCCGCGGTCCATTGGCGCAAACGGCCGGCGACTGCGGATTGTCGATAGGCGCTCTGCCAGCGACGAAATGAGGACAGGAGTGCGTCCCTGGCTCGGATCAAGACTTGCAACGGCTTGGGCTTCACCACTGGAGAATGCCTGAAGCCTGCTGGAGGGCAAGCAAAAGCGCGGCCTTTTGATTGGCAGCATTTCGCTGGCCGAAAGCCAGGTATGACTACCTGATTCTAAGGTCGACCGCCTGCGGTCCTGCTTGCCGATCGCCTCTGACGCCTGAGCGGCGCGGCATGGAGCATCCGCATGCCCGTCTGTGCCCTGACCTGGACGCCTGAAACGCAGCGCAGGTTAATCGATCGATTCGGACTTGGCGCCCTTGCGGCGCAGCTCAGCTTTCGCGGCATTGCGCAAAGGCAGCGCTGCAGATTGGCCGAACGCAACTGGAAGGGAGCAAATCTATGACGGCGGAAGCTCAAGCAATGGACGGTGAGGAATGGGACGCAATTGTCATCGGCTCCGGTATCGGCGGACTGGCAACGGCCAGCATAGTGGCCCAGCTCAAGAATTGGCGCGTCCTGGTACTGGAACGCCACTTCAAGGCTGGCGGCTTCACCCACGCTTTTAGGCGCGAAGGCAAGTTTCGCTGGGATGTCGGCGTGCATTACATTGGCGGCTTGCAGCCCGGGTCGATGTTGCGTGAGATTTTTGATTGGATCAGCGGCGGCGCGGTCCAATGGCAAAAGATGCCGGACCCATTTGAGAAGTTTATCTATCCCGAATTTACCTTTGCTATTCCAGATGATCCCGCCGAATTTCAAGCGCTGCTGGAACAACAATTCACTGGCGAACGAGGTGCAATCGCCGCCTATTTTCAGGACGTCCGGCAGACCGCAAGCTGGTTTGGTCGCCATGTTTCGTTGAAGGCTTTGCCGGCGGCGCTGCAACGAGTCGCCGGCTTGCTGAAGCTGATCGGCCGCGGTCACGCGCTGATGACTACCAGAGAGTACATGGAGTCGAACTTTCGCGATCCAAAGTTGCGAGCGATCCTTCTTTCACAGTGGGGCGACTATGGTTTGCCTCCCGCGGAGAGCGCCTTTGTCATTCACGCTCTGATCGCAACGCATTACTTTGGAGGCGCTTACTATCCGATTGGCGGCGCCGGAACCATTGCCGCCAGCATCGAGCCAATCATCCAGGATCACGGGGGCTCTATCAGGCTCAATCACCATGTTGAGGAAATTCTGATCGAGAATGGCCGCGTCTGCGGGGTGCGTTCGAGAAAGATTGTCGGCGAAAGGCAAAGCGAGCATACCTTTCGCGCGCCGCGAGTCATTTCCGACGCTGGCGCCTACAATACTTTCTTGAGACTGCTTCCGCCAGCTGTGGAAATCCCCTTTCGATCGGCGCTGGCTGAGCTGCGCCAGGGCGTCAGCTGTGTTACGCTCTATCTTGGATTTGACGAAGATCCGCGCCGCCTGGGCTTTCAAGGCGAGAACTACTGGATCTACGACGACTACGACCATGATGCCATTTTTTCGCGCCGCCAGGATGTACTGCAGGGAAAAATATCCGCGGCCTATCTTTCCTTTCCTTCGCTGAAAGACCCGATGGCTCAGGCCCACACGGCAGAGATCATCACCTTTTGCGACTATGCTCCATTTCAGGCCTGGAGTGGGGAAGCGTGGAAGAATCGCGGGGCGGAGTACGAAGCCCTCAAACAACGGATCGCCGATGGCCTGCTTGATTTCGTGGAGCGGCATTTGCCTGGGCTGAAAAGCAGGGTCGTGTACCAGGAACTATCCACTCCGCTGAGCAATGAATACTTTACGGCACATCCGCAGGGATCAATCTATGGATTGGCGTGCACGCCAGAGCGCTTTCAGCTCGAATGGTTGGGCGTTCGAACGCCGGTCCAGGGTCTGTATCTGACCGGCGCCGACGCCTCCTCGCCGGGGGTCGCTGGCGCTTTGATGGGCGGCGTCATGTCCGCCGCCGCCTTACTGGATTTTCCAGGTGTGCTTCGATTGTTTAAGGAACTGAAGAATGCTCGAGCAAATTGACACGGTCGGAATACTCGGCGCCGGCAGCATCGGTTGCTACATCGGCGCCCGGCTTTTGAGCGCCGGTTATCAGGTCCGCTTTGTGGGTCGAGCGCGGATCGGCGCCGAGCTGCAGGCAAACGGCCTGCACTGGAGCAATCTGGAGGGAGCAGAGGGGCATCTGCGACCTGAACAACTGCAATTCTTTGAAGAGGCAGAGGGACTCAGGGATTGCCCGGTCATCCTGGTCTGCACAAAGGGAGGCGGAACGCTGGCGGCTGCGCAATCCCTGCGCGGACGAATTGCGGCCGAAACAGTCGTAGTCAGTATGCAAAATGGAGTCCGCAATCAATCGCTGCTGGCCCAGGGCCTCGATGGATCGGGCGCGATAGCGCTGGCGGGCATGGTGCCGTTCAATGTTGTGCATCGCGGCGCTGGCAGTTTTCATTGCGGAACGACCGGACAACTCTTGATCGAACAGGATCCCGCGGGACGAGGCGCCCTCGTAGCTCAACTGCTGCAGTCCGCCGGATTGCTGGCCGCCGCTCATCGCAATCTGCCAGGCGTGCTCTGGGGAAAACTGTTGTTGAATCTGAACAATTCGATCAATGCCCTGGCAAACATTCCGCTGCTTGAGGAGCTCAAGCAGCGCGCGTTTCGGAAAATTTTGGCGGCATTGATTGGCGAAGGCCTGCAGGCTCTGCGCGCTGCTGGCATTCGCGTGGAGGCCGCCGGCAAATTGCGGCCGCGCCTTGCGGCGTGGGCGCTGGGGCTCCCCGACCTGCTCTTCTTTCGGATTGCCGCTACGATGATACGCATCGATCCGCAGGCGCGATCTTCAATGTGGGAGGATTTGCAGGCCCGTCGTCCAACGGAGATCGACTTGATCAATGGCGAGATCGTGGAGGTTGCCCGGCAAGCGGGCGCCAGTGCGCCGCTCAATGCGGCAATCTGTCGCCTGGTTCACAAGGCGGAAGAGCACGCCGCCGGCTCGCCAGGTTTATCTGCAGTACAATTGGCCAGGGAAATTGGCCTCTCGGAAGTCAATTAGGATGACAAATTCACCACTGAGTTTTCTACGCACCTTGCAGCGATCCAGCATGTCGCCGGCCATGCGCACGTTGCTATCCGAGGAAGAACACAATGGAGCGCGCTTTGCCAATCGCTTTCGCTATATTGTCTGGCTCTTGCTCACAATCCTGGCGCTAAGCCTGCGCAATGCGAAATTTTCGCCATTGGTGAATTCTACTGCGCTCGGCCTCTATATTGCCATTACGCTGGTGCACAGCTATTTGCTGACGCGACCTTACCGGCCAGCTCTGCAGACTGCCTTTTCGGCCTTTACCATCGTATTTGACTACGTTCTAATCTATGCCGTATTGATGTACTATACATTCATATCATCGTCGGACAACTATTCATTTGCAATCAAGAATCCGGTGCTGCTGATCACTTTATTTCCACTATTGACTACGGCCCTGCAGTTCCAATTTCGCCTGCTATTCCTCGCACTCCTCGTCCATCTTGGCGCCCTGGCATCCCTGATTGTGATTACCTTCCGGCAGCCAATTATTCTGACAGACGATTGGTTCAAATACGTCATGGGGCCGGAGGTAATTCCCGGCGATCTGATTCTGTCTCGCCCGATCGTATTTGCCGGCGCCGGCGTACTGCTTGCCTATATCATCGCTAGAGCTCTGCAGATGGTACAGCGAATTGGCGCCGCGGAGATCCAGCGTCAGAATCTGGCGCGCTATTTCTCGCCGCAAATTGTGGCGGAACTTGCCGAAAATGGCGAGACGCTGGCCTCTGGCGGCCGTCGGCGGGTAACGATACTCTTCAGCGACATTCGCAATTTTACGCGCATGTCGGAGGATATGGATCCGCAGGAGTTGGCCGCGTTTCTGGGAGAGTTTCGGGAGCGGATGACCGAAGTGATCTTCGCCGCAGGCGGCACCCTGGATAAGTTCGTCGGCGATGCAATCATGGCTATCTTTGGCGCGCCGCGTTCTCTGCCAGAGCAGGGCGGCGATGCACGCGCCGCCCTGCACGCAGCGCGCGGCATGCTTGAGGCCCTTCATTCATTTAATGAAGATCGCAGAGGGCGCGGGCTGGCGGCAGTACAAATTGGCATCGGTCTGCACAGCGGAGAGGTATTTGCCGGCAATGTTGGGCAGGGCAGCCGCCTGGAGTATACCGTTATTGGCGACGCCGTGAACACGGCCTCTCGTATTGAGTCGTTATGCAAAAAGTTTCAGGCGACGCTCTTGGCTTCGGAGGCCACAATGCTGGAGGCTGGCGGCGTGGAAGGCGAAAGAATGCCGCGTGTGATGGTCAAGGGAAAGAGCGCGCCGCTGCAGGTCTTTCGGCTTGCGAAACTGGCCGAGGAGACTTCGCTTCAGTCGAGTTCGCCGCTCAGCTGATCATCCGCCTTGCGGCGCGAGCTGCGCTTCAGCATGAATGCGTAGTGGCGATAGAAAGGCGTGAGCGCTTCCGGGATGCGATTGATGTCAATGGCACTGCGTCGGGAGCGAATCTGCTCCAGGACATCGCGCGGAATGTCTTCCTGCACGCGATCAACGAACTGTCGCAGCCGGCGCGCAATTTCGCGATCGATGACATCTTCTGCGCGACGCTCAATTTCATCGAGCAGCCAGAGCACTCCGGCGCACTGCGAGGGGCGGCGTACAGCGCCTGGCGCCGATGGAGTTTTTCTTTCCAGCAATGAGCTTGAGGCCATCGTTTACTGCATCGACCAGGACGGCGAGAGATTGAGGATTTTTTCAAATGCTGAAAATTGAACGTCGCATGAGCGCCAGTCCGCTGCGCAACTTTGAACATCTTTTGTACGCTACGGATGGCAGCTTTGCGGCGGCCGTAGACCCCTGGGACGGGGCGGGCGTTGCTGAGTGGCTTCAGTCGCTCGGGCTACGGCTCAGTCATGTGCTACATACGCACGAACACCACGATCACATTCGAGGAACGGCGGAGCTCCTGCGGCGATACCCGGCGCAGTCTCTGGCCATGCCGGGCGCGACTGGCGTCATTGCCGGCTGCCCGCGTCCGCTGAGCGACGGTGAAACCCTTTATGCTGATCGGGATTGCTCGCTTATCTGCCGGGCGACGCCAGGCCATACTCCGCACCATATGTCCTTATTTCTCTTTCAATTGGGCCAGGTCGCCGCTGTGCTTTGCGGGGATACAGTGTTTCAGGCGGGCGTAGGCCACTGCCGCAGCGGAAGTCCATCCCTGCTTTTTCGCACGCTGCAGCAGCACTTTGTTCCGCTGCCTGATGCAGCGCTGCTCTATCCCGGACACGACTACTTGCTGAACAATCTGCGCTTCACGCTTTCCCTGGAAAAAGACAATGCTATCGCAGCGTCGTTGCTCGGCGAGCTGGAAGGCGGTCGGCGCCAATCCAGCGAGCAGACGCTCAGCGTCGGTCTAGAGCGCCAGATCAATCTTTTCTTCCGGCTACAGAGCCCCGCCGTTCTTGCCGCTCTGCGCTCTCGCGGCGAGATTTCCGCCGCGGCGCCGCGCGACGAGCAGGTGTTTCTGGCCTTGCGTCGACTGCGCGATGCCTGGTGAAGGCCTGTCAGGCTTTGTTCGCCGCCTTCTTGCGGCCCGGTCTGCTCTCGAAGCGGAAATGCAATGCGTTCTCTTCCGCCCGGACTACTACTATTCCGCCGTGCGCCAGCTGCCCGAAAAGAATCTCCGATGAAAGCGCGTGTGAAATCTCGCTCTCGATGGTGCGTCTGATTGGTCGCGCTCCAAACAGCGGATCAAAGCCGCGGTCAGCCAGATACTGCCGTGCACTGTCCTCCAGTTTCAACTGTACTTTGCGGGCCTTCAAGCGCTCGGCCAGCTCGCCAACCATACGATCAACGATGCGTAGAGTCTGCTCCCGGGCCAGGGATTGAAACTGCACGATAGCCGTCAGGCGATTGCGGAATTCGGGAGAAAAGGCCCGTTCGATGGAGCGCAACGAGCGCTCTGAGCGGTTGGCGTCGTGATCCTGGGCAAAGCCGAGCGCCCGCTGCTGCGCCTCGCGCGCTCCCTGGTTGGTGGTCATGATAACAATGACCTGCCGGAAGTCCGCCTTGCGCCCGCTGTTGTCGGTCAGGGTTGCATAGTCCATGACCTGCAGTAGAATATTGTAGAGATCTTCGTGGGCCTTCTCAATTTCGTCCAGTAGCAGCACACTGTGCGGGTGCCGGATAATAGCATCGGTAAGCTGGCCGCCCTGGTCAAATCCTACATAGCCTGGCGGCGAACCGATCAGTCTTGAAACAGTATGTTTCTCCATATATTCTGACATATCAAATCGAATGAATTCAACGCCCATCTCTGCGGCCAGCTGTCGGGAGAGCTCCGTCTTGCCGACGCCAGTTGGTCCGGCAAACAGGAAGGCGCCCATTGGCTTGTCGGCCTCGCCCAGACCGGCTCGCGCCAGCTGGATGGCGCGCACCACCTGGTCGACGGCCGCATCCTGTCCAAAGACTTTGCTTTTGATTCGGTCGGAGAGGTCGCGCAGTCGATTGCGATCGCCGCCGCGTACCGTGCGCGCCGGAACGCGAGCAATCCTGGCTACCAGTTCTTCGATATCGCGCGGCGCTACGGCCGGCCACTGGCTGCGCTCTGAATCTTCAGGCGCGGGGGACTTCAGCTTCAAGCGAGCGCCGGATTCATCGAGCACGTCAATGGCCTTGTCCGGCAGAAATCGGTCGGTGATATGACGGGCGCTGAGATCGACGGCAGCCTGGATTGCCGATGCAGAGTAGGTTACGCGGTGGAACTCCTCGTAGGTCTTCTTGAGACCGTTGAGTATGGCCACACAGTCTTCCAGCGAAGGTTCGCCGACTTCAATCTTCTGGAAACGACGGGCCAGGGCGTGATCCTTTTCAAATATGCTGCGATATTCTTTATAGGTCGTGGCGCCAATGCAGGAAATCTCGCCGGAGGCAAGCGCCGGCTTGATAATATTCGAGGCATCCAGAGCGCCGCCAGCCACTGCGCCGGCGCCAATGATTGTATGAATCTCATCAATAAACAACGAGGCGCCTGGTTGATTCTTGAGCGCATCTACAACGGACTTCAGTCGCTCTTCGAAGTCGCCACGGAAACGAGTTCCGGCCAGCAGGCTGCCCATATCGAGGGCAAAGATGATCCGGCCTCGCAGGCTCTCCGGAACCTCGCCTCGCTGAATGCGATAGGCCAGACCTTCGACAATGGCCGTCTTGCCAACGCCAGCGTCGCCCACCAGTACCGGATTGTTCTTTCGCCGCCGGGCCAGAATGTGCACCAGACGTTCCAGTTCGCTTTCCCGTCCAATCAGCGGATCAATCCCGCCCTTTGCAGCGCGATCGTTAAGGTTTACACAGAATCTGCCAAGCGGATCGCGAGCGGGCCCGCGCTCCGCTTCGCCTTCGGCCTCGCTGTCGTCCTGGGCGGCGCCTTCGGCGCCGCCAGCTTCTGCTGGCGGGTGCGCAATTGCGCGCACCACGGTATAGCGAGTGGCGCCGTATTTTTCAAGGAAGTATACAGCGTGGCTTTCTCGCTCGCGGTAGATAGCTGCAAGGACATTGGCGCTCTGCACTTCTGACTTGCCGGCGCTCTGCACATGGGCGATGGCAATTTGCAAAGTGTACTGAAAGCCCAAACTGTATTGCGGCTCGGCCTGATCCGCTTCCGGCAGGGCCTCCATATCCTTGTCCAGAAAGAGTTTTAGATCCTTGCCCAGCGCTTCAATGTCGACTTCGCATTGCAGCAAGATATCGCAGGCGCTACGATCAAAGGTTAAGGCATAGAGCAAGTGTTCAACAGTTACAAACTCATGGCGACGTTGAGCGGCCTCGCGATAGGCGCGCTCCAGCGTTTTCTGCAACTCTGCGCTCAGAATTTCACTCATCGCCGTCTTCCTTTTCCAGCACGCAGGTCAGAGGATGCTGATGCTTTTTGGCCAGTTCATGCGTCTGGTGGATCTTGCTGCGGGCGACATCATGGGTGTAGGCCCCGACGATGCTTTTTCCCTGCGTATGTACCTCAAGCATGAGACGGGTCGCCTCCTCCATAGCCTTGTGGTATACGCGCTGCAATACCCAGACCACAAATTCCATAGGAGTATAGTCATCGTTGAGCATGATGACCAGATAGCGCGATGGTCGCCGCGGCCGAACGCGCTCCTCTGCCAGCAGCGCTCCCTCTTCTTGCTGGCGTCTGGTTGGCGAGCTCATAGCGCCGCGCCGTCAGTAGATTGCGCAATCGTCAACTGTGCGTCGGCTCGCAGGGCTTTGAGCGGCGATTGCCGATTGTACTCCAGCTGCGTTCGTTCGATTTGAGTCTGTTCCATCTGCAAGAATCGTCCTATAGCCTCGCGTCCGCCGGCATTCAAGAGAAAATGGGAGCTCAGGCAAATTTCCGCGCCAAAGCCGCGAAGAAACTTGTGCTCGCCCTGGGCGCCCGCTTCCACCAGCGCCGCGCCCTTTGCGATCGCCTCTTCGATCAATTGGTAATAGCACAGTTCGAAGTGCAGGTCGGGATAGTCCTGCAGAGCCCCCCAGTAGCGCCCGAAGATGGCATCATCCTTCATAAAGTTCAGCGTGCCGGCAATGGGCTGGGCATCACGATAGGCGAATACCAGTAACAGACGATCGCGTTGCAGCTCAAGGATTTTGCGAAACCAGATTCGGTTGAGATAGGGACGCCCCCACTTGCGGCTGCCGGTGTGTTGGTAGAATGCGTACATCGCATCCATATGCTGCTCTTCAATTTGTGCGCCTTGCAGCCGTCGAATCTCAAGGCCCAGGCGACCGACGCTTTCACGTTCTTTGCGAACCAGCTTGCGACGTGAGGACCGCAATGCGCCCAGGAAATCGTCAAACTCGGCGTAGCCCTGGTTGTGCCAGTGGAATTGCAGCGTGAAGCGAGGCAGGTAGCCTTCCAGGCGAAGCGCTTCCAGCTCCTCGGCGCTGTGAAAAAGAACATGCACGCCGCTGCAGCCCTGGGCCTTTGCCAGTTCACAAAGGCCGACGGCCAGGCGTCGCCGAAGTTGCTGGCTTTCTTCCGGCGACAGATGCCTCGCGCTCAGCAGTCGCTGTCCGTTGGCCGGAGTGAATGGCGCTGCCACTGCCAGTTTCGGATAGTAAGCCAGGCCTGATCGAGCGTAGGCATCGGCCCAGCCATGATCGAAAATATATTCGCCCATGGAATCTTCCCGCAAGTAGCTGGCTGCCGCTCCCAGCAGCCGGCCCTCTTGATAAAGAAGCAGGTAGCGCGGATGCCAGCCTGTATCTGGTCCAACGCAGGCGCTATCCTCCAGCGCTTGCAGGAAGCCGTACTCCATAAACGGATTGCGATCGAGATTGAGATCGTCCCACTGCGCGGGGTCGATATCAGCCAGGGACTCGGCTACGATGAAATCTTCAGTGCGGCTCACAGGCAGCGGCAGGGGACGCCCCTCCAGAAAATATAGATGCCTGGCACAAGCTTGACTGCAATTTCAACAGGCTTCCAGCAGCATGGCGATGCCCTGGCCGCCGCCAATGCAGAGCGATGCTACTCCGTAGCGAAGACTGCGCTGTTCCAGCTCGATGGCGAGGCTCAGAGCCAGTCTGGCGCCGGAAGCTGCCAGTGGATGGCCCAGTGCAATTGCCCCGCCGTTTACATTGGTTCGCTCCGGATCCAGCTTCAGCTGCCGGATAACAGCCAGGGTCTGCGCCGCAAAGGCCTCATTGATTTCGAACAGATCAATATCACTTTGTTGCAGCCCATGCCTGGCAAGCAGGCGAGGAATAGCGAGCGCCGGTCCAATGCCCATGCGCGAAGGATCGCAACCCACCGCGCTGCAGCCCAGGATGCGGGCGCGCGGTTTTCGCCCCGAGTTCTTGAGGAACGCTTCCGAAACGACCAGCAGCGCCGCGGCGCCGTCGTTGATGCCGCTGGAGTTGCCGGCGCTGACAGTTCCCTGTGGATCAAAGGCTGGCGGCAGGCCCGGCAGAGCCGAAGCCGACGCGGCCCCGCGGATAAACTCGTCGCGGTCAAAGTTGACTTCTGCCTTGCGCTGCCTGAGTCGCAGCGGAGCGATTTCCAGTGCCATGCGACCGCTGTCGGAGGCGCCTTCGGCGCGCGTTTGGCTGCGCAGCGCCCACGCATCCTGGTCCTCGCGACTGATCGAAAAATCGCGGGCCAGGTTTTCGGCGGTCATGCCCATCGGCAAACCGCTGTAGCCGTCGGTCAGACCGGAAAGCAGACTGTCTTCCATCGCCAGGCCGCCAAGTTTCTGACCCCAGCGTGCGCTTTGCAGCAGATGAGGCGCATGGCTCATGCTCTCGGCGCCGCCGGCCAGAACGCACTGACTGACGCCGGAGCGCACTTGCTGGGCCGCCTGGGCAATTGCCTCCAGGCCCGATCCACAAAGTCGGTTCACCGTCAGGGCGGGCGCGGAGACTGGCGCGCCGCTACGCAAAGCAACATGCCGCGCAAAGTAGATCGATTGGCTGTCGGCCAGTAGGACATTGCCAAAGATGCATTCGTCTACGGCCGAAGCTGCAACGCCGGCGGCCAGCAACGCCTGCGTGGAAGCGTGAACGGCAAGTTCAACAGGATGCAATTGATGCAGCGCCCCGCCAAATGCGCCAAAGGCGCTGCGTCGACCGTCAAGGATATAGGCATCAGACATGCGCGGGAAGCTGCGCGGCGCCTTCAACCGGTCAAGAGCTATTCCCCGGCGGCGCGCGTCATGGCGCGGCTGCGCCACGATTCATCCCAGAAGTGCGCCACGCAGTTGTAGTTCCATAAGATATCGTTTACGCTTCGCTCCGTTCTGGCAAAGCGATCAATCGAGGAAAGCCGCAGCCGCCAGCGATTGCCGGCGCACGCTTCCATCCATTGCGATTGGCGCGCTCGTAAAAAGCTTCGCCAGCGTTCCGCGCGCCGCGCTTCCTCCTGCAGGGCCGGGTCCTTTGGCAGCAAAGCGGCGGCGAAGCGCTGCATATGTTCGTTGGCCGCCAATTGCACATCATCGAGCAGAAACTCGCGTCCATCCAGCAGCGGTTTGAGGGCGGCGGCAATGGCGTGAGTCGCAAGCAGCGGCGCGGCGCTTTGCAGACAATCGCGCGCCTCATTTAGAAAAGTCGGAATCGCCGATCTACTTTCCGGAGGCGCCAGCGGCGACATTGTATGGACCCACGCTTCCACTCGCCCAAGGGCATCGGGGCAGAACTCGTCATAGCTGATTCCGCAAAGCGCCAGGGCGCGCTTTTTTCGAAAGGCCATCACGCCCACGAAATCACGAAACTCCGCCACCTGTCCATCATGGAGGTAGCGCCCCTCGGGCAATATCAAGAAGGTTCGGTTTTTCTCGGCGAGTTCGCGCTGCACGGCAACAACTGAGTTCAAGGTCTCTTTTGCGGCGCGACGCAAGAAGTCATCATAGTTCATGCCGGTGAGCGACCTCCCGGAATATTGTGCGCTTTCGTACTGTTCGCGCGTCGGGATGTCGCTGCCGTCGCGATAGACCGGATGAGCATTGAGCGACTCAAAAATGCTGCGGATGCTGCGACCCAGGCTGCGGCCCAGCAACACCGCGGCCGGGCGCAGCGGCGCCATTTTCAGGATATCCGGCAGCAGATCACGGTAGGCGTAGAAGCCGTCGAAGAGACCGGCCATAGCAACGATAGTCGGTTCATGAAAGCGATCCAGCGGCCGCCCGGCCATATAGTCTACTATGGTAAAGACGTCGTGCAACTTCTTGTGCGAGAAACTCAGTATCGGGGCCGGCTGTTCGCGAAGGGGCAAGCGATCGTAGCCGCTGACGTGAACATTGCTGATCATGCCTGGAAGCTTTCCGAGGGCGTGAAAACGCCCGGCCCAGCGGATCATGTCCTTGTTGATCAGGCCGGTCAGAAGCGACGGCCGCTGAAAGACTCGATCGCTGCAATGCCGCGCATTGATCCAGTTGTTCATTGCCACTGTGCTCCGCGCAGCGGCCGGCCGCGCCCCTCCGCGACCAGATTGCCGTTGAGGATCATCGGCGCGCCATTCACGAATACATGCGCCAGTCCTTCGGGCTTCTGCCGGGGATGCAGGTAATCCCCGCGATCACGAAAGTGCAGCGGATCGAAGGCGACGATATCGGCGGCAAAGCCGGTCGACAGCAGTCCGCGTCCCTGCAGGCCGACAATGGCGGCTGGAAGCGAAGTCATGCGTCGGATCATTTCCTGCATGCTGGCTGCGCCCTCATCCCGCGCAAAGCGAATGGCGCGTGGAAAGGCGCTGAAATTGCGCGGATGAGGACGACCCTCGCCCTCAAAGGGCAGGGCGGCGCCATCGGAGGCAATGGCGCACCAGGCTTCGGACATCAGCGCCGCTACATTTTGCTCGCTCATTGCAAAGCCAATCATTGCGGCGCGCGGACCAAGAGCATCGAGGATTTCTACTACCAGATCAAAGGGGCTCTTATCCAATGCGGCGGCCAGCTGTCCCAGCCGGGCGCCTTCATAGCGCCGGTAGTCGGGATGAGGCAGATCGGACAGCAGGACCGCATCGTAGGAATCAAGCGACTGAATCTTTCGCTCAAAGCCGGCAGCCATCCGCTCGCGCAAGCTTGCATTGTGCAAACGCTCGCCCAGTGGCTGCGCCGGATCCAGTCGGGCCCAGACTGGCAGCAATGAGATCAGGCTAACGCTGTAGGCATTGTATGGATAGGCGTCAAAGCTGCGCCATGCGCCGGCGTTGCGGTCGACCGCCAGGCGACGCAGCATCTCCGCTTGCTTTGGCCAGTTGCGCCGCCCTTGCGCCTTGAGATGACTGACGTGCAATCGCGCGCCAGAATTCTGGGCGATGGATAATGCCTCGTCCAGCGCTTCCAGCACCCGGTCATCTTCGTTGCGCATATGTGTAACGTATAACCCCATCTGGCGGGCCAGAGCGATAAGCTCGCGCCTGGTTGCATAAGCGCCCGGCGGATATTCCAGTCCGCTGCTGAGCCCGGCGACGCCCGCCTGACGCGCAGCGCGTCCGGCGGCAGTCATGCGCGCCAGCTCCAGCGGCGCGGCCGGACGAAACTGATCGCCCAGGATCTGGCGGCGCAACTGACCGGCGCCCGCCAGGAAGACTACATTGGCATAGAGCGGCGCTGCGTCGTAGCGCTGCACCATCCCCGCGAAATCGAGCCAATTCGCGCCGGCAATTCCCATGGCCTCCAGACGTCGGTTGCTTGCTGAAGCCTGTTCAGAACTGAGCGGTGCAAGGCTACGGCCATCCTGCCCGATCACTTCTGTGGTGACGCCCTGGTAGAGCTTGGAAAGCGCGCGTCCGCCCTGCAGGAGCGCAAGATCACTGTGGCTGTGCAAATCAATGAAGCCCGGCGCTACGGCCAGACCGCGCAGATTGAGGCGACGCTTCGCCGCCATTCCCTCAAGGCCGCCGATGGCGAGGATATGTCCATCTTTGATGGCAAGGTCCGCCTGTTGAGGCGCTGCGCCGCTGCCATCGAAGAGCTGGCCGCCTTGTAGCAACCAATCCGCCTGGTCGCTGCCCTGTGCCACAACTCCTGCGGCGGCGCCCAGCAGCCCGGCGCCGGCCGCTAAGGCCTGCCTTCGAGTAATCAAGGATCCGCCCACTGCGGACAGCTTGCGACTGGCAATAGGAGCCGCCCAGCAGATTGCAGAAAAGATTGTCCCGGGCATGGCGGGGACTTTCGCTGGGTGCAATGCAAGATCGCGAAGAAATGCTAAAGGCGGTCCACGCTGCAATTGATCGCGCCAACAGCGAGGATCCACAGCGAGATGGAGAGGATGGGAGCGCAAAGGCGCTGCTCTACGGGCGAAGGATGACGACCACGTTGCTTGCCATCGAACCGGCTGCCAACCTCGCCCTGTGCATCGCCGCACGCGGTCAGCACATTCGAAGGTGGAAAATTCCGCGCGATACCTATCCGCGTGACCGCGCCGGTTACCATCGCTGGCGAACTGATCTACAGCGATTTCACGCTGCCGAACTGCGGGAGATTCTGACAGCGCTGCAATTTGCGGAAGAGCTGATACTAAGAGTCGAGGCGCTGGTCCAAAAAAGGAATCTGCGCCAGGACAGCGAGGTGCAGCTGCTGGAGGATGTTATCTGTCTGGTTTTCTTGAGTCATTATGCGCTGGAGTTTGCCGCGCAACATGATCCGGTAAAAACCGCGGACATTTTAAGGAAGACGGCCGCCAAGATGTCCCTGGCCGGTCGCGAACGCGCTCTTGCATGGCCCATGCCCGCCGCGGTTCGTGAAATCTGGCTACAATGTGCCAGCGGCAATCCGGCCGAAGCTTGATCCGTCCTTGTTCAGGGCTCGATCCACTCGGCGGCCAGAGTGTAAGGCGGGTCTCCGCCGCGATCCAGGCTGTTAACATTGTGATGGAAGCCGCGAACCGATAGGAATCCAATGATGGCAAAGCGGCGCTGGTCGGGGGCCTTGTAGAGGATCGACTGATTGAAGAAGAACAGCACCGGCGACTCTTCAAATTCCTGACCGAGCGATGAAAATACGCCGCGAATCTGCGACCACTGTCCGTAAATGTCGATCGAATTGGCCGCGCGCAAAACGATCGCCTGGCCTTCGGACGGAATCATCGCTTGCCGGTCGCTTCGTCGCCAGCGCGCAGGAATGCGCATCTGTGACAGCAAGGGATCGAAACCATTGGCGGCGAGCACCTGCAGGTTGGGATGTTGCAGTACCAGGCGTCGCTGAGCCTCAGGCAGGCGAAATTCGAAGATCGAAACCTGTTCCGGCAAATCCAGGGCGACGACTTGCATTGCTGGAAAATCGCGGGCCAGGCTGCGAGTTGTAACCGCTGGCTCCGTGGCATTGGCGATGGCCGGACCGATGTCAACAAAGAGCAGTCCGCGGCCATCGCTGTCGCCGCCAGCGATCATTACCTTGCGCAAGGCCTGCATGGGCGCTGAATCCCCGCTGCGGTTTAGTAAATCGAACAGGAAGACATTGGTATCATCGAGCCGACCGGCATAGGTGCGCGAAAGAATGTGCTGGGGGTGGCGATCGGCGCGAAAGGCGCCGGTAAAGCTGCGAACCTGATCCTCCTCGTCGGCAGTAAAAAACGAGTCAGCGCCGGAAGGCGTTTGCAGGCTGGTGCGCACGCCGGCGACGCTCAGGTCGCCGCTTTGCAATACGCTGCGGACGCGCGTCCAGCGCCGCTGGTAGTCATGACGCGCCGCCAGCTGCGCCTGGCGACCCAGGCGCTGTGCATTGTAGGAATCGCCCTGCAGCGCACGCAGGCGCGAAAGATTGCGAATGACCGACGGATAGATGGAGGCGTTTTCGAGGCCAAGCATTCGCAATCGTTGCCTGGACTTTTCGAAAAGCGACTCTGACTGATCCCACTGATTCAGGCGTCGCAGGATAGCAGCCTGATTATTCAGGTTCTCAATAGCCAGTTCCGAATTGTCCCAGCCCCGCTCGTGAAAGACAGCGGCTGCGCGCCGCGATTCGATCAGCGCCATTTGCAAATCTCCGCCCGAGGCCGCTGCGCGCATGGCCGCGCGATTGTAATCGAGCAACGCGCTTTGCAATCCGTCTTCTGCTGATTCGGGAGCGGCTTCCTCCGCCAGACGATCAAAATGTTCCAGCGCCTCGCTATAACGGCCGGTTGCGGCCGCCGCCGAGGCCAGCAGCTGCAAATTCAGACGGCTGACTGGTCCGACGTGAAAGCCGGCGCGATCCAGTCCCCGTCGAACTTCGGCCAGCTGGCGGTAGGCCGCTGCGGAGGACTGGACTTCAAGTTGCAATCGTCCCAGTTCGTTTTGCATACGCAACGACTCGAAACTCTGCAGTCTGCCCGCAGCGCTCCAGCAGCGCAGGGCTTGCATCAACAGGTACTGCGCTCCGGCCGCATCCCCCTGTCGATCACGCGAAAGTCCGACTGCGCCCAGTTGCTGCGCGTAGTGGCTGAGATCGCGGCGCCCGCTGCGCAGCTGGCGCTTTAAATCAAATTCCAGGTCTCGACGTTGACGGTAGGCGAAAGGGCCGCCGCGATAGGCCGCCACCGCTGCTCGGTCGCGGGCTTCGGAAAAGTAGGGTTCCATCGCAAGTGCGCGTCGATAGAGCGCCAGCGCCAGAAGCGGCTGCTGTTCCTCAACCGTCAGCGCACGCGCGAACAGTTCGTAAGGTTGTAGCGAGGGACGGAAACGTAGATCCATCTCGCGACGGTCCTCTGCGTCCAGAGCGCGGCTGTTCAACTCGTGTTCGTCGATGGCCTCCAGCCAGGCGCGCGCCATCTGGTATGCCATCTCGCCGGGCGCCGATCGCAGTCCTTCTACCCGGCCGGCGCTCCAGCTACGATCGCGACGCAGGTCGACGATCTGCAGCTCTGCCCGGACGCGCTGTCCATCTTCCGAATAGCGCCAGCGCAGGGCAAGGTCGGCGTCGCCGCTGGAACCTGTCTCATCCACGATCGGAGCTTCGGCTCTCAGCAACAGCGCCTGCTGCAGTGCGAGATTGCGCGAAGCGCTGAGATAGTAGGCCGCAGAGTGGGCAAGGGCGAAGGCAATATTTTGATCGACCGGGGATTCATCAAATTCAGGCGGCAGCAACCGCGCTACGGGAAAATTGTAGGGGGCTGCGCGTTCGGCGGCGCCGCGGCGATGCGCCTGCAGCTGCGGCCCCGCAACAAGGAACAAAATCAAAAGCGCCGACACGGATCGCAAGGTCGGATGCGCCCTGCAGGCGCCGTGGGCTGGCATCCAGCCAGGTGGGCATGTGCGGGAGCGCTTGCGAAGCCGTTTTTTTGCGGTCCCCTGTTTGTCCGAGACCGAAGGCGAGACTCGGCCAGGCGTCAGTCGAACTTCAAAATCGGATTCCTGGTAATCTTCCAGGAAATGAATGGACGCCACTCTGGAGGTCGTTTCCTTGACCCGGAGTCTGAAGGCATGAAAGCATCGAATGACGCGTGGTCCCAGGAATTGGGCCCAATGATCCGCGAGGATTGGGCCAGAGAGATCGATATCTTTGAGACTGAGCTTCGTTTGCGCAAGCAGGGCAAGTTCGACGAGAAGCTCTTTGCTGAGACGCGTCTGCGACGCGGCGCCTACGGCCAGCGCTATGACAACGGCCTGCGACACGATGGCATCGCTCAGCAAAACCTGGCATTTCCAGAGGCGCCAACCAAAGGGCCGATGACCCAGTGGTATGCGCCGGGCATGATGCGCATCAAAGTTCCCTACGGCGGATTGACTCCCCAACAGCTGGAAACAATGGCCGAGCTGGCCGAAGACTATTCCGATGGCATCGCCCATGTTACCACACGCCAGGATTTCCAGCTGCACTTTGTGCTGATTGAAGATGCTCCGGCTTTGATGCGGCGGCTGGCGGCGGTTGGAATCACAACGCGCGAGGCTTGCGGCAATTCCGTGCGCAACGTCACCGGATGCGCCATCGCCGGAGTCTGTCGCGAAGAAGCCTTCGATATATCGCCGTACGCCCGCGCCCTGACATTTTTTTTGCTCGGTCACCAGGATGTGCAGGACTTCGGTCGTAAATTTAAGATATCTTTCAGCGGCTGCGCACACAATGGTTGTGGCCTGGCAAATATGCACGACCTGGGAATGGTCGCCAGAACTCGCGTCGTTGATGGTCTGACGCAACGCGGCTTTCAGGTTTTCGTTGGCGGCGGCCTTGGCGCCGTACCGCATTCGGCGCGCGTCCTGTACGATTTCTTGCCTGTAGAAGAACTGCTGCCGATGGCTCAGGCTGTTAGCCGCGTGTTTGCTCGACTGGGCGAAAAGAAAAACCGCGCCAGAGCGCGAGTCAAGTTCCTGGTTGCAAAGCTGGGCGACGAGGAATTCCGCCGCCTGGTGCAGGAGGAGCGCAAGGTTCTGCCGTCGGATCCGCGATGGACAGCCTATTTGACGGACCTGCCAGAGGCGACGGAGGAGAAACCTTCGAAGCCTGGCTCGGCGCTTGCCAGCACAACCAATCCCGAAATGCTGCCCTGGCAAAAATCCAATGTCTATGCGCAGAAGCAAGAGGGCTACTCTACCGTTACCGTTAAGCTTCCCCTGGGCGATATTACCGCTGCGCAATTGCGCGCTCTAGCTGACATCGCGCGCCGCTATACGCCCGGCGCAATCCGAACGACAGTGGAGCAAAATATGGTCCTGCGCTGGATCAGCAATTCCGATCTGCCAGCGCTATTTGCCGAGCTACAGGCGGCGAAGTTGGCCGGCGCAGGGGCCGAGGGGATTCGCGATGTGGTTGCCTGCCCTGGCACCGACACCTGCAAGCTGGGCATATCCGCCTCGCGCGGATTGGCGGGCGAACTGATGCGCCGCTTTTCTTCAGGAGATATGGCTATCGATGAGACCATTGAACGATTGAAGATTAAGATTAGCGGCTGCTTCAATTCCTGCAGTCAGCACCACCTGGCGGATCTCGGCTTCTATGGCGTGGCCCGCAAGGTTGGGGCGCATACTGTTCCCCATTTCCAGGTGGTGCTGGGCGGTCAGTGGAGCGAAAACGGCGGCGCTTATGGTCTGCCCATTCTGGCTGTCCCCTCGCGCCGCATTCCGCAGGTGATTGAAAGGATTGCCGATCGCTTCCGCAAAGAGCGTCAGGCAGGCGAAACATTTCAGCTTTTCATCAAGCGCATTGGCAAGGTCTCCATCAAGCAGATGCTGGATGATTTGACGGCAGTGCCGGAGCATGCTTCCGATCGCAGCCTCTATTCCGATTGGCGCGATCCGCGCGAGTACAGCACCGGCGATATGGGCGTGGGCGAATGCGCTGGCGAGGTCGTTACAAGGATTGATTTCGATCTGGCGGCTGCGGAGCGCGAGGTCTTTGAAGCGCAACTGCTGCTGGATAGCGGCAACAATGACGCGGCGGCTAAACGCGCTTTGCGCGCCATGCTGCAGGCGGCGCGGGGCCTTGTGCGGCTCAGCTATCTGGATGTTCCCGAGACTCCGGCGGTGATCATCGAAGAATTTCGCAAACGCCTCTACGATACGCAATTGTTCTTTGATCCCTTTGCCGGCGGAAAATTTGCGCACTTCTTGTTCTCAGCCTTTGAACGGGCAGACGAGCCAGCGGATCAGCGCAGCGCCCACCACCGCGTGGAAGAAGCGGGACTATTTGTTGAAGCGGCGCACGCCTGCAATTTGCGGCAGGGCGACCGAATTGCACAATCGGGACTTGCTGCGGCGACCTGAGTCGAGGAAACATGGAACTGCAGCACCTCAGTGTAAAGGTTTACTCCCTGGCTCCGAGCGCGCCGGAAGTGGCTGACGCCATTCCTGTATTTCACCGCTGGATTCAGGAAAAGGCGCTGCCTGGACTGTGGCTCGACGTAGCTGACTACAGCCATGTGCCCGCCGGTCCCGGCATACAACTGATTGGACACGAGGCCTATATCCGTCTGGAGCAGGGCGCGGAAGAGCGCCTGGGAATCGTATTTGAGGTGCGCGAGATTCGCGACGGCGACAATCATGCTCGCCTGCTGCACGCTCTTGGGTTTGCATTTCGCGCCGCTCTATTGCTGAGCGCCGCGCCAGAATTTGCAGGACGATTGAGCTTTGACGCCGGTCAATTGCTGGTCTGCGCTGGCGATCGATTGCTGGCCCGCAACAATGCCGAGCATGCGGCAGTATTCCGGCAAGAACTGGAGGGAGCCCTCAAAGTACTGGGCATAGCGTCGGTTGAGACAAAAGTTGCTTCCACCGATTCGCGCAGTCGTCTGACGCTTTCGGTAGCTTGTGGCGCGCCTGTTGCGCTGGACGCAGTACTGAGCGCCCTGCGCTGATCGTATCGCCGCAAAAAAAAGCCCGCCTCTAAAGGCGGGCTGCTTTGACTCGCAGGAGTCTTTTGCTGGACTCACTTTTTCAGCAGCGTTTCCAGTCGAGTTTGCGCTTCCTTGAGCGAGCCCAAACCTTGCTCCAGCAGTCCGCGCAGCTGGGAAACCTCGGCGCTTTGATCGGCAGCTCCCTTGCTGACCAGATCGGAATAGCCTTTGCTCAGCTGGCTTTGAATATCATTCAGCTTTTCCTGCGCAGCCTTAAAGGCGCCCAGGCCGGCATTGACTGCGTCACGCAGGCTATTTTCAATATTCGGGGACAGTGCCATTTTTTCCTCCCGCACGACATCCAGATCGATGGTGCGTTGCGCCATAGTTATTGTGCGCTGCAAAAACGTCAACCGGAAATTGAATCTCATCTCAGCCGGCTGCCGATGGGAAGGGGCCTTCAATGGCAATGGTCAGACCTTCACGATAAAGGTTGAGGAAGAGCGCCCGGCCATCAGGCGAAAAACAGGCCCCGGCCAATTCAGAGAAAAGCGTAGGGTAGCGGGCCAGATTGCGGACGCTGCCATCCGGGGCAATAGAACGCAGCCATTGAATGCCGCCGCCGTCTTCGCAAACCAGAAGGTCGCCCCACGGTGCAACGCAGAGATTGTCGGGGCTATCGAGCTGGCTTTCATCCTGCGATTCATAGAACAACTGCAGGCGGGCAGGCGCTTCGCGTTCGCGCGAAATTCCCTCATAGGGCGAGGGGCGGTAACGCCAGATCTGACCAATTCTTCGGGGACCGCCGCTTGTTGCGCTGAAGTAGATGCTGCGGTCTTGAGCCTGCCACATTCCTTCGCCTCTGGCAAAGGCTAAGGCGCCCTTGCGTCGGCCGCGATGTCGCAGGTCGTCTTGCGGGGCTTCCACGTCTTGAAGTTCGATCCAGCGAACTGTTCGTTCCTCGCCCACAGCGATCTGGATGCGCTCCTGGTTGCGCAGGTCGCGGTCTTCGCCGACCAGAGCAAGGGCCTGCAATCGTCCGCCACTTTCCGGTTGGCCGCGCCGAGTTGCCAGAAAGCGATACCACAAGCCGTCCTCACGGTCCTCCGTTTGGTAGATCGCATCGCTCGATTGATCCCAGACGATTGCTTCGCGATGAAAGCGGCCAAGTTGCTCCAGGCGTCGCGCTGGTCCGGAGGGCGGAGGCCAGCTTGCCGAAATTTCAAAGGCGTAGCCATGGTCTCTGGCCAGCTCCGCATCGCTTCGATCCACGGCCTCCTCACAGCTGATCCAGCTCTGTCGAATGCTTGCTCCGCCGCCACAGTTGCGCAGCGTTCCATAGAGCGCCAGTCGACTGCCCAGCGGCTGCAGCGATGCGGCGTCCAGCAGTAAGGCCGTTACTGCGCCCAGCGGCGCTTTACCATTGACCTGGCCTGGATCATAGCAAGGCGCGCCGACCGATTCGCGCCACAGCCGATTGTTGCTGCCAAAAGCGCCCGGTCGAGCCATCCAATCGGAACTGCGACCCAACTCATGGTTGCACATCAGCAAGATTTTGTTTTCCAGTGGGAAGGCAAACATTCCGTCCGGGTTATTAGGTCGTAAGCAACCGTCATCCATCGCGTCCCCGGCGCTGGCAAGAATGCGGTAGCGAAAGCCTGGCGGCAGATCCAGTCGACCTGCCGGATCTCGTTGCAGCAATGGATCCGACTGTTGACGCAAGAGTCGCCAATCGCATTGGACTACGCTGGCCAGTCCAAGGAAGGCGGCGCCGGTAGCGCCCAGCGTGCGTATCGCCTCGCGCCGTGAAATCTTATTCTGCGATCGCTTCATTTTTAGAATCCCGCCAGGCCGGCATCAGTCTGGCAATCATGTCAATCGTCCAAAATTAGCTTGCTGCATAGCTCCAGCTCGATTTCCGATGCGGGATGTCATTTCGTCAGGAATTGGAAAGCAACGCACGGAAGCTGGCTGCCGATGGCCGCGGTATTCTCGCCGCCGATGAAAGCAACGCAACGATGGGTAAGCGTCTGGAAAGCGCGGGCGCTGTCAATTCCGAGGAAAATCGGCGCGCCTTTCGCGATCTGATGTTTACGGCGCCGGAGATGGCGCGTTTTGTAAGCGGCGTAATACTCTACGACGAAACGATTCGCCAGAAATCTGCGTCCGGGCAGCCCTTTCCACAACTGCTGCAATCCCTGGGCGTCATTCCGGGAATTAAGGTTGATACAGGCGCAAAAACCCTGCCTGGGTCAGAGGCGGAGAAAATAACTGAGGGCCTTGATGGACTTCGCGCGCGGCTGCAGGAGTACTACTCAATGGGCGCGCGCTTTGCCAAGTGGCGTGCGGTGATCGAGGTCGATTCCGTTCTACCGAGCGAGTATTGCTTGCTTGCCAACGCTCAGGCTCTTGCTCGCTACGCAGCGCTTTGCCAGGAAAATGGACTGGTTCCGATTGTCGAGCCTGAGGTGCTGATGGATGGCGCGCACAATTTGCAGCGATGCCAGGAGGTTACGGAACATACGCTGCACCTGGTCTTCAACGCCCTTTACGATCACCGTGTCATGCTCGAAGGAATGTTGCTGAAGCCCAACATGGTCATTGCCGGCAAGAAATGCAGCGTCCAGGCCACGGTGGAAGAGGTTGCTACGGAGACGCTTCGGACTCTGCGCCATACGGTGCCGGCGGCAGTGCCGGGCATTGTGTTTCTTTCTGGAGGCCAGTCCGATGAGCTTGCTACGGCCCACCTGAATCGTATGAACCAATCTGGATCGCATCCGTGGTTGCTCAGCTTTTCTTACGGGCGCGCTCTGCAGGCCGCGGCGCTCAAATCGTGGGCCGGAAAATCGCAAAACGTGGATGCCGCACAAAAGGCCTTCTTGCATCGCGCTCGACTCAACAGCGCCGCCTGCCGCGGCGACTATTCTTCCGCAATGGAACAGGCGGCCTGAGCGCCGGATGTGAAACAAACACGCATCGCCCAGCTACTTTCGCATCCTTCTGGCATCTGTGAACTGATGCAAGATCTAGATCGGGCTCTGAACCAGAGACCGGACCTGATCTTGCTGGGCGGCGGAAATCCGGCGCGGGTTCCAGATGTTGAAAAGCGACTTCGGCAAGAGATGGAGAGTCTGCTGGCTGATTCCGATCGCTTTGAGCGAGCGATGGGAGTGTATGACGGGCCGGCCGGCTCATTGTCCTTTCGCCGCGCCACGGCCCGCTTGCTTTCCGATTTGTACGGATGGCCATTGAACAGTGAAAACGTTTTTCTCTGCAATGGCAGCCAGAGTGCATTCCATCTGCTATTCTTGCTCTTCGCCGGCCGCGATGCTGGCGGCGGACTGCAGCGAATCCTTCTTCCACAATGTCCGGAGTACATTGGCTATGCCGATGCTCCGCTCGATCCAGGCCTGCTGCTGCAAGCGCCGCCACAATCCAGAAATCTGGATGGCGCTCGCTTTCGATATCAGATCGACTTTGAGGCTTTGCAATCGCTGGCCTTGCGCTGCGGTCCGATTGGCGCGGTCCTGCTTTCGCGGCCCTGCAATCCGACTGGAGGGGTTTGCAGCGATCAGGAATTGCAGCGTTGCCTGCAACTGGCGCGACAGCTTGAAGCGCCGCTGGTCATTGATCAAGCCTATGGGCAACCTTTTCCGGGGCTGATCTACGGCAACGCCACTCCGCTATGGGCGCCGGACATCGTGCTCTGTTTGAGTCTGTCCAAGGCGGGGATGCCTGGATTGCGTACGGGAATTGTAATTGCGAACGAAGAAACTGTCCAATCTCTGGAAAAACTTGGCGCCATGTTGAGTCTGGCGCCTGGTCGCTGCGGACCGGAACTGGCGATGCATTTGATGCAGAGCGGCGATCTAATTACTATTTCTAAACAATACGTATTACCATATTATGAAGAGCGTCGAAAAAGGGCGGAAGCCGCGCTGCTGGGCGCTCTGGGCAATGCTCCGGGCATTGCAGTCCATGCAGCCGAGGGCGCCTTCTTTTTGTGGGTGCGCGCCGGGAACCTGGCAATCGACGGGAGCGAACTCTACCGCCGAATTGCCGCCCGCGGCGTGCTGGTAACGCCGGGCCGCTATTTCTACTACGGGCAGGAATCGATGCCAGCGGAAGCGGAGCAGACGCTGCGACTGAGCTATGCCCAGGACCCGGAGCTGGTCGCTCGCGGAATGAAGATCGTTGCCGAGGAATTGATTCGCGCCAGCGTTTGATCGCCGCGCGCTGGATCACGCTGGCGGCCTGGTTTCCAGCATTGCTGGCCGCTCCAGCAGCCGTCGCGACCAGTCCTCGACAGCCGGCGGAATTTCGAGGCCCAAAAGCGAGCGAAACTCCAGAAAGGGAGCATAGCTGACATCGGCCAGGCTGTATTCATCGCAAAGGTAGGCGCGTCCCTGCAGGTCTTTGGCCAGCGCTGCCAGATGGCGCTCCAGATGCTCGGCGGCCTTCTTCATCGCCTCATGCGGCCAGCGCGATTCAGGCAGAAAGCGACGAGGAAAGTAAATTGTCGAACCAGGAATGCCAAAATCGACGTTGGATAGCTGCATGTACATTCTGACTCGCGCTCGGGCTGCAGCTCCCGAGGGCATCAGCGGCGGTTGCGGCTGCAATTCTTCGAGATATTCGAGAATGGCCAGCGACTCGTAGAGCGCCAGATCGCCATCCTGCAAACATGGCACACGACCCATCGGATTCAAGGCCAGATACTCCTTGCGTCGATGCGCCAGGCGTTCCATGCGTACGTTTTCCAGTTCAAGCTCGATGGACTTCTCGAGGGCGGCGATGCGCACGCGGCGACTGTAAGTCGAGTTGGGATGATAAAAGAGCTTCAAGCCAGATCTCCAGACAACAGGATGCAGAACAACGGACGCTCAGGCGAGAAAAATCAAAACGCCGGCAACAACTCCGCCGATGGCCCGCAGCCAGGCCGGCTCCGTCTGACTCTTGCCAAAGCGAGCCATCAAGAAGCGCAAACCGGCATACAACATGGCAAAGCCAAACAGGCCCAGCAGCAGCGACTCTGAGTCGCGAAGGCCCCGTTTTACCATCAAGCAGCCCGAGGAGCTGACGGCAATCAAGGCTGCGGTCGCGAGTCTGCCTGCGAGGCGTTGCAGCGCCCGCCCGGGAGCAATGGGATGTTGTGAGCCCGACTCGGTCATTCTGATTTCCTGTTGGCAGCACATGAGCCTGCCCGGGAATCGCACTATGGCCAGGCAATTCGAAATACCGGCCTTCTACCGCTCGCCAGTCATTTCCATTCTGAAGACGGCGCGGCGCAAGCAGGATCGATATAAGAAAGATCTCAGTCCCACCATCCTGGACCTGGGCTCGCTGCGATTCAAGCTGGCCCGGCATTTTGGCTTTTGCTACGGAGTGGAAAATGCAATCGAGATCGCTTATCGAGCACTGGCCGAAAACGAAGGCAAGAACGTATATTTGCTCAGCGAGATGATCCACAATCCGGCGGTCAATGGCGACCTGCAGCGGCGTGGCATTCAATTTCTATGCCGGACTGATGGAGCGCCGTTGATTCCATTGTCCGGGTTGCAAGCGGGGGATGTAGTCATCGTCCCAGCTTTTGGCGCGCCTGTGGAACTCATGAACGAGATGCGCGATCGCGGCATCGACACGCAGAAATACAATACTACTTGCCCCTTTGTGGAGAAAGTCTGGAATCGATCGCAGTTGCTGGGCGAGCAGGGCTATACCGTGATCATTCATGGCCGACCCGACCACGAAGAGACGCGAGCAACCTTCTCCCATGCCCGACTGGCAGCGCCTTCCCTGGTGATTCGCGATCTGAAAGAAGCGCGCCTGCTTGCTGAATTTTTGCGGGGCGATCGCCCCTGGACCGATTTTGGTCGGGATTTCAATCCTCGCGTATCGGACGGCTTCGTAGCAGAGCGAGACCTTGGAAAAATTGGCGTGGTCAACCAAACCACTATGCTGGCCAGCGAAACCCAGTCCATCGCCGACGAATTGCGCAGCGCCATCGCGCAGCGCTACGGCGAGGCTGCGCTTGGCGAACGTTTCGCCGACACGCGCGATACACTATGCTATGCCACCGAAGAAAACCAGACAGCAACGAAAGGCCTGATTGAGGCTGGCGGACATCTTGCGATAGTGGTGGGAGGCTACAATTCTTCCAATACCTCCCATCTGGTGGAACTGCTGGAACAACGCTATCCCACATACTACATAAAGGATGCTGACGAAATTTTGAGCGATCATCGAATCCGGCACCTTGATATGCATTCCGGCAGCCTGACCGAAAGCGAATCATGGATCCCGCCGAATCGCCCGCTGGAAATCCTGCTGACGGCAGGGGCCAGCTGTCCTGATGCAATGGTCGATGATGTTTTGTTTCGACTCTGCCAGCATCTGGGCATCGAAAATCGATTGGACCAGGCCCTGGCCCCCTTTCGCGAACTGATTGCCAAGCAGGATCAGGAAAAGTGAAGCAAGAAACGGCATTGGCCATCAGCGGATTGAAGAAGACCTACGCCAACGGCGTCGAGGCGCTGCGCAACCTGGATCTGGAGGTTCGCGCCGGCGATTTCTTTGGACTGCTTGGACCCAATGGCGCCGGCAAGACCACCATCATCGGCATCATTTCTTCGCTGGTGCGCCCTTCGGGCGGGCGAGCCAGCATCTTCGGTCATGATATTGAAAGAGACTGGTCGCAGGCGCGTATGGGCCTTGGCGTTGTCCCCCAGGAATTCAACTTCAACATCTTTGAATCCGTGGAACAAATCGTAACCACCCAGGCGGGCTTCTATGGCATCCCGCGGCGCGTCGCTCAGGTGCAAACCGAATCGCTCTTGCGCCGTCTGTCGCTCTGGGATAAGCGCCAAACTCCGGCCGGCCAGTTGAGCGGCGGAATGAAGCGGCGACTGTTGATTGCCAGGGCGCTGGTCCACCAGCCTCGGCTGCTGGTGTTGGACGAGCCAACTGCCGGCGTCGATGTGGAATTGCGGCGCTCGATGTGGGAATTTCTTACGGAATTGAATGCCGGCGGCGTCGCCATTATTCTGACCACTCACTATCTGGAAGAGGCCGAACAGCTCTGTCGCAATGTCGCAATCATAGACCATGGCGCCATAGTCGCTCAAAGCGCTGTGCGCGACCTAATCCAGACGATGAACTCTGAGACCTTTGTACTGGATCTGGCCGAAAGCATCGGAGCAGTTCCGAACATCGAGGGCTTTCAGTTGCGTCGCACTGCCGAAGGTATGTTGGAAGCTGAAGCGCCGCGGGGGCGCAGCCTGAACGATCTTTTTGAAGGATTGAGCAAGGAAGGAATTCGCGTCGTCAGTATGCGTAACAAGGTCAATCGATTGGAAGAGTTGTTTGTTCGACTGACCGCCCGCACGGAGGCAGTCGGGCTATGAATAGCCGTCAAATGCTGGTGGCGCTCAGCACCATTGTCCGTCGCGAAATTGTTCGAATTTTGCGCATCTGGATCCAGACTCTTGTTCCGCCGGCCATAACCATGGCCCTCTATTTCTTGATATTTGGGCGCTTGATTGGATCCAGGGTGGGCGACGTACAGGGCATGACCTACCTGCGATTCATTGCGCCTGGCCTGATCCTGATGGCGGTTATCACCAACGCCTATGCCAATGTTTCGTCTTCCTTTTTCAGCGCGCGCTTTCAACGAAACATCGAGGAGCTGCTGGTATCGCCCACGCCGAACTGGATCATCGTTCTGGGCTACTCCCTGGGCGGCGTAGTTCGCTCGTTGATGGTGGGCGGGGTAGTATTGTTGATTGCGGCAATCTTTCAGCCGATGTCGGCGCCGCACCCGCTATCTGCGCTGAGCTCCTGCATACTGGCTTCCTTTGTTTTTTCACTGGGCGGCTTTTTGAACGCCTGCTACGCGCGGAAATTCGATGATATCAGCTTGATTCCAACCTTTATCCTCACGCCGCTCACTTATCTGGGCGGCGTCTTCTTCTCGGCCGATATGCTCTCGCCCTTCTGGCGCGGCCTGGCGCTGGCAAACCCCATTTTGTATCTGGTCAACGCCTTTCGCTTTGGATTGACCGGCCATAGCGACATCGCGCCAGAGCTGGCTTATCTGACCGCTGCAGCAGCGGCGGCTCTGCTTTTCCTCATCAATGTTCGCTTGCTTAAGGTTGGACGGGGTTTGCGGCAGTGAAACCGGTGCGCCTGGCGATATTGGATCGCGACGGAACGATCAATCTCGACAGCCCGAATGCAATCCTGAAGCTGGAGGAGTTTGAACTGCTGCCTGGCGCGGCCACAGCAATCGCCGCCTTGAGTCAGAGCGGTATTCTGGTTGCCGTCGCTACAAACCAGGCAGCCATCGGGCGCGGTCGGACCACGGCAGCAGAAGTTGAGAAGATGCACGCCAAACTCCGTAGCGAGGCCCATGCTGCAGGCGGCAAGATTGATTGGATCATGATCTGTCCCCACCGTCCTGAAGATCAGTGCCAGTGTCGCAAGCCAGCGCCGGGAATGCTGCTGGAGTTGCTAATGCGCGCTGAAGTTACGCCACAGGCGGCGGTAATGATTGGCGATAGCTTGCGGGACCTCGAGGCGGCGCAGGCGGCCGGGATTCGAGCGCTGCTGGTTCGCAGCGGCAACGGCGCGGAGCTGGAGGCGACCGGCGGCGCCCGGCTGGCCGCTGGAATCTTCGACGATCTTGACGCCGCCTGCCGGCAAGTGCTACAGGAAAATGAATGATAGTCTGGCTGGCGACTTCGCGACGCAGCGGGTGTTGCCGCTGGTCAGCGCCAACCTGCCAGGCATTGGCGGACAGTTCAAAGCGCATCCAGAGGACTTCGTAGTCGAGGAACTGCCGCTATATGACGCCTGTGGCGAGGGCGAGCATATCTACCTGCGCTTGCGTCGTCGCCTGCTCAATACTCGAGAGCTGGTCGGGATGCTGGCTCGCGAGCTGAGCATTTCCGAAGCATCCATCGGCTATGCTGGATTGAAAGACAGGCGCGCACTGAGCGAGCAGACATTCTCCTTGCACATGCCGCGCGTAGCGCTGCAGTCCGTTGTTGATCGAATCGCAGCCAGATTGCCGTCGCTACAGGTGCTTGCCGCCAATCGCCACCGCAACAAACTGCGTGTCGGTCACCTGCGTGGAAATCGGTTCCGTCTGCAATTGCGCGAGCTGCATCCGCAATGGATGCCGCGTCTGCAGGCCAAGCTGGCCTTTCTCGACAGCGTCGGGACGCCCAACTACTTTGGAGAGCAGCGCTTTGGCGCCGAAGGCGACAACGCTGGGCGCGGATTGGCCATTCTTCAAGGGCGTCAGAAAGCGCGCGGCTGGATGCGTCGTTTCATGCTCTCCGCTCTGCAATCAGACCTGTTCAACCGCTGGCTGGCAAGTCGCCTGCAAATGCTTTGCTATCCTCAACTGCTCGCAGGCGACGTTGCGCGCAAGCGCCAGAGCGGCGGGATCTTTGTCGTCCAGGACCCCGAATTGGAAAACCAGCGACGCCTGCGCGGCGAGATAGATCTGTGTGGCCCAATCTTTGGCCAGAAGATGCCTGCCGCTGAGGGCCGGCCGGCGCAAATGGAAAAGGCGGTCCTCGATTCGGCGGGTCTCGGTTTTCGCGACTTCGACCGAAGCGAGCTGCCAGGCAGTCGAAGACCGGCGATCATGCCGATTGCGGCCCTGCAGTGGCATGCCGCGCCAAACGACCTTCATCGGCTGGAAATGCAGTTTGAGTTGCCGCCCGGATGCTATGCCACCGTACTGCTGTCGGAGCTACAGCATGGCAATGAACCAGCGCCGGGAACGGATGCAACAGCTACTGACGCGACAGTTTGAGCCCCTGGAACTGCTCATAGACGACCTCAGCGACCGACACGCTGGCCATGCCGGCGCCCGGCCAGGCGGCGAGACCCATTTCCACATTCGGATGCGCGCTGCGAGCCTTGCTGGACTCAGCCTGATCGAACAGCACCGTCGCGTCAATCAGGCCCTGGCGGCAGAATTTCAGGACGGACTGCATGCCCTTTCGCTGGATCTTGCCGCGAGCTGATCTTTTTTTGTTTCTGGACCGGCGGCCGCGTTACCCGGCGATGGTTGAGGCGTCATGACAATCAGCGAGTTGCAAAGCAGAATTGAACAGGGACTTCCCGGGGCGCGCGTTGAGATTCAGGACCCAATGCGCGATGGCGTCCATCTGAAGGCGGTGGTTCGCTTTGCCGGATTTTCTGGCCGCCCTCTGCTAGAGCAACACCGCATGGTATATGAGCTCTTGCGCGAGGAACTAAAGGGAGAATTGCACGCCCTGGCGCTGGAAACGCGCGCCGATTGAACAGAAGCACATTATTTGAGGGCAGGGAGATTGAAATGGAACAGGCAATGAAGGATCGCATCGAAGAATCGATCAAAAGCAAAAAAGTATTCCTATTCATGAAGGGAACGCCGCAGCAGCCGATGTGCGGCTTTTCGGCTGGCGTTGTTCAAGTTCTGAACCGCCTGGGCGCCGAATACGGATCCTGCAACGTTCTGGCGGACGAGGGCATTCGCCAGGGAATCAAGGAATACGCCAACTGGCCTACCATCCCTCAGCTCTATATTGATGGCGAGTTCATTGGCGGGCATGACATCGTGGTGCAGATGGCTCAATCAGGCGAGTTGCAAAAGAAGATCAGCGGGTAGCTGAACCATGATCCGCATCTATCAGTTTGCCTCCTGTCCTTACTGCCAGCGCGTGCGACAGGCCTGCGATCGTCTGGGTATGCAGAAGGGCCGCGACTATGAACTGGTGGAGGCCAGTCGGGGTACGCCCGGGCGAGACGAGGTGATTCAACTGGGCGGTATGAGTCAGGTGCCGTTTTTGACGGATGGCGATCTGCGCATGTACGAATCGGACGATATCGTCTCTTACCTTCAGACGCGCTTTGCGGCTGGCGCTCCCCAGGCTTGAATGTGCTTCGCTGGTCGCTGGCGGACGCCGGCAACGGCCGGCGCCTGGACCGTCTTGGCGAGCTACTGATCGACCGTCCCTCGGGGGCCGCCCGGGGCCCCGCAGCTGCGGTTGAATCCTGGTCAAACGCAAACTATTTCTACAGCGCCGAACGAAAGATCTGGCTTCGGGAACGCGGACCTGAATCAGCCGGGCGCCCGGAAGAAGCCTGGTTGGCGCGGCTGCCGGAAGACCTCATTTGCGAAGCGACTCTGTTGCAGGGCGGACAGCTTGGATTTTTTGCCGACCATGCTCCACTCTGGCGCTGGATGGACGACGAGCTGATTTCCAATCAAACTTCTGGCGCTGACTGCATTCTGCTCAATCTTTTTGCTTATACCGGGATGCTCAGCTGCGCCGCAGCCAGGCGCGGTTGTCGCGTCGTTCACCTTGATGCCTCATCAAGCGCTGTACATCGAGCGCGGCGCAATGCACAGCTGAATGGCGTTGCCGAGGACCGAATTCGCTACATCGTCGATGATGCAATGGCCTTTGCAGCGCGCGAATTGAAGCGCAATCGGCGCTACCACTACATAGCGCTCGACCCGCCGGCCTTTGGCCGCGCCGCAGGCGGAGCGATCTGGAAACTTGAGCGCGATTTGATCCCGTTGCTCAAGATTTGCCGGGCGCTGCTGCATGCCAACGGACGGGCGCTGTTGTCGCTGCATGCCGCCGAAATGGACGAGTCGCGTTTTCGAAATCTATGCGCGCAGGCTGGCTTTGCCGACGAGAACATACAAGTCGAAGAACAGCAGGAGCGCGCCGAATCCGGCGTTGCTTTACGTTGCGGATGGCGCGCGGTACTATCGCTAACCTGCTGAAGCCATCGCTTCAAATCCAAGCAAATCCAACACCCGGGGGCCGACCGATCGGCCAGGGCCCTGATGTGGGAACTCGTGAATATAGAGCACCGGATTGAAATTGAGTTCGAGAATATGGTAGCCAGCCTGCGCCGGCGGAAGCTCGGCCGCCGGAAGAATCAGGTCGACGCCGCAGATCCGCGCCCCAACGGCGGCCGCCGCGCGCACAGCGATCTGATTGTACCCGGGATGGACATCATCGCTGCGATCGATTGAGTCTCCGCCGGTGGAAATATTAGAATTTCGCCGCAGATAAATACATTGGCCGTCTGCTGGAATGGACTCCGCATTGAGCCCCTGCTGAGCGAGGTGTTCCAGTTCGACTGCGCCAAGTTGAATCTTCTCCAGCGGGCTGCGGTGGCCAGTTCCGCGCCAGGGGTCCTGATTCTTCTGCTGCACAAGCCAGGCAATACTGTGCTGTCCGTCGCCGCATACATTGGCCGGCACACGATTACAGACGGCGACGCATTCGCCGTCGATCACCAGAAAGCGCAACTCGGGACCGGGAGCAAATTCCTCGACAATAACCGTGGGGCTGAGCCGCAGACTCTCTTGAACGGCGGCGCGATATCTGGACAGCGATGGCTTGCTTTCAAAAACAACGACCCCTTCGCCAAAATTGGTGGTGGCCGGTTTGACAACAATGGCCTGCGCTATTTCCCCGAAGATGGCCTCAGCATCCGCCGCTTCGTTGAAAGCCCAGCCCGCGGGATAGCGCAGTCCAGCTCGACCCAGCATTAGTTTAGTCAGTCGCTTGTCTTCCATCAACAGGAAGCTCAAATAGGAATCGCAGCCAGTCTTGGTGGCTTCTTTTACGATTTCGCTTCGACCATCGCGTTCAATCAGGATCAGCTGCGCATTGCGATCAAGCGTCTCCACGCGACAGCCGCGCGCCAGCGCAGCGGCTGCCACAATCTGCGTAGAGATTTCCAGATCTTCAAAGCCCGGAGTCTGGAAAGCGCGGCGCGCCGGCAAAGCTTGACTCATGGTTGACCGCAAACTGCCGGACGCGCCGCAACGGATGGCGCTGGATCGGTCGCAGTCTGCCGTTCCAGAAGCGCCTGCGCTTCCAGCGAGCGGGCGCTCAACTCCTGCATATGTTGCATTTCTGATTCGCTGATGACCCGCTTCTGCAGCTGCTCCATCAAGCGGCGCGCGCGCTGCAGGCCGAAGTCAATGTAGCACAGACCCGATGCGTCCAGTTCGCGAGCATGAAGCGCAGAGGGCGTCAATTCCGGATCGCGAAATTTCGCCGCCTGCAAGCGCAGCGATTCAGTATAGTCCTGGCTGCCACACTCCTGGTCAAGGCGCTCGGCCAGCGGCAGTAGCTCGTCGCAAAGCTGAAGCCCGTCATCGTGCAGCGACTTCCGTCCGTTTTCGCCAACGAGACTCAGGTCGCGTCGCCGACCCTCCCAGGCAACGCGCAACATCCGCTCCCGACAGCGCCGGGCCTCGGTTTCGCCAAGCGGCGGCGATTCCGTAAAGAGCGCATGGAGCAGCAGCATCTGAATAAAGCTGAGCCGCTCGATACATATTCCGCCGTTGCTTTCCGGGTCCAGATCGAGCGTGCGTACTTCCAGATAACGGACGCCGCGTGCATTGAGGGCGTCGAGCGGCCGCTCATTTTCCATGATTGGCTGTTTCGGGCGAATCGGCGCATAGTACTCGTTTTCGTTCTGGAGGATGAAGTCGTTGAGCATTTCGTCAGGACGATTGCGAAACGCTGCGTAAGCTGGATGGGGAGAGCTGACGGCGTTGCAGAGATCTTGCATGTATTCTCGCGCCGAGTTGAGCGAAATATGGAGGCCGGGCGAGCGTCGATTGCTGTAGCCCAGGTCGCTCAGCCGAAGCGATGTGGCGTGGCGACCGAGCCAGGTGTGGCGGTCCAGACGCTGCAAGCGCGGATCGGCGCGCTCTACGAAACTGGCGTCTGCGGCTGGCGAGGCGCCAAACAGAAAAGCCAGTAGATATGCGCGTCGCGTAAAATTGCGGATGATGTGAAAGTAACTCTCATCGACCAGAGTTCGCAACGAATCGGAATGCAACGTTCCGGGCTGCTCGCGAAGAGTTCGCCCGTGCCACCGTTCCCAGAATTCCAGACCCGGCGAAAAATTGTAGTGCACGCCGCTGATCGTTTGCATGCGCCGGCCATAGCGATGCGCCAGACCGCGACGGTAGATTTCGCGGTTGCGACCGCTGCGCGACTTTCCGTAGCGCGCAATGTCTATATCGGCTTCGTCTTCGGGAAGTCGCGGCGGCATGCTGAACGGCCAGAGCAGTTCATCGCCAATGTGGCGGGCAGTGAAAGCCCCGGCCAGTTTTACCTCGTTCAACACATCCTGCATTGAGTGATGCGGCGCGGTGGTGAACTCCAGCTGCGCCTCGCCGTAGTCAGTAGTGATCAACGGATGGGCGAGGGGACTGCCAAGGGCAATGGGATGTGGATTGCGGGAAAGAGCGCCAGTCGCGCTAACGCGCTGGCATTCCCGTTCCAGGCCGTGCAAGCTGCCTTCGTTCAGGATAATTTCTGGCGAGGGCAGACGCATCGGACGAAGGCTGTGGGTCATAGTTGTAAGCTTCGGCGCCGCCACGAGGCTGGCGCCGCAATCAGCTTAGTTTCGGTCGATTCGGCGGGCGAATCGTTTTCATCGACAGCGCCAATTTTTCGAAAGTCCACAGGACTCAATGTGCGCCAGCGAGGCCATCGCCGCGCGGATCGGAGGCCGCTTCAAAGTAGGCGCCGCGTCGGAGTGTGAGGAAGGCTTTGGCCGGAATTTGCGTCGGGGAAAGCTTGTGTCCCATTGCCTGCAATGCGGGCAGTTCCCGGCTGGCGGCGCTTTGCGCCTCGTAGAAAAGAGTATCTGGTTGCCACTGGTGATGGATGCGGCCGCGGGCTACAGCAACGTAGGCTGGATCGCCGGCTACGGCATGCAAATAGCTCTCAAAGATTGTGCTCAGAATACGCGAGCCTCCGGGCGCGCCCAGGGCCAGTTGCAGCTGGCCCCCCTGATAGGCAAGCAGCGGCGACATGCTGGAAAGCGGAGTGCGGCCAGGAGCAATTGCATTGGCGGCATCGCCGACAAGGCCGTAGACGTTGGCCTGGCCAGGCGCTACGGCAAAGTCGTCCATGGTATCGTTCATTACGATGCCGGTCCCCGGCGCCATCCGCCGCGATCCAAAGCGATAGTTGATTGAGTGGGTTACGCTGACGCCGTCGCCGCTCTGATCCATGAGCGAGACGTGGGTGGTCTGCGTCGATTCGGCAGATTGATTTTCGGCGTCGAGGATCTGTCGCGATGATGTTGCTTTTTGCATATTGATGCCTGCAACGACGCGTGTAATTCGAGCTGGCGAAAGCAACGCGCCAGGCGAAATTGCCGAACCCTCGCCGCCATAGCGGGCTCGATCGGCAAAGGCCCGGCGCAATAGCTCGGTTTTCAAGTGCACGCAATGCAGCGAGTCGCTGCCGCAAATTGCCTGGCCTCCGGCCTGTTGAAAGCCGGCCACCATCAATAGCAAGAATACTCCGGAGGATGGAGGCGGCATCGTCTCCAATCGCTGATTGCCAATCTGCATTTGCAGCGGCGGCATGCGACGCACCTGATAGTTTTTTAGATCGGCAAGACTCAGCTGTCCTTCAGAACTGCGGACCATGGCCCTTGCGACCGTGCCGCTGCGAAATTCACGGTCGCCGCTTTCGATAATTGTCTGCAAAGTTCTGGCCAGCATTGGCTGACGCAGTAGCTGGCCGTTATCGCGCGCGCCCGGTGCGGCAAAGGTCTGGCGCATTTCTTCGTCCATATCAGGCAAGGCATCGCTGATTGAACTGGCCAGATCGGGATAGATCACAAATCCATTGCTCGCCAGTCTTAGCGCCGGGGCCAGAATGGCAGAGAGCGGCAGTCGGCCGTGACGCCGGTGAATTTCAAGCAGCCCCGGAACAAAGCCAGGCGTAGCAATGGCCCGCGGACCAAAGAGCGAAGCGCGCGCATCGACGCGACCTTCGGCGTCCCGGTACATGTCGGCGCGCGCCGAGGATGGCGCCCGCTCCCGGAAGTCGTAGGCAAAGCTTTGACGACGACGTGCATCGTGATAAATGAGGAAGCCTCCGCCGCCAAGGCCGGTTGATTGCGGTCGTACTACGGCCAGCACAAAGCTTGCGGCCACGGCAGCATCAATCGCATTGCCGCCAGCCTTGTAGACCTGCAGCGCTGCCCCTGTCGCATCAGGCGAATCGGTCGCAACAGCCCACTGGCGACCCCTTGCACTGTACTCTTGCCAGTTGCGATGCTCTGGCGGCTGCACCAATTCAGCGGCAGAATAGCTGTGTCCATCCAGAACGACCGGGTCCGCCGGGCGACAGCCGGCAACGCTGCCTGCGGCCAGGGCAATCCAAAGCGCTGCTTGCTGTAGTTCGTTCATTGTCTGCCTCCGGAGATCTGCCTTGATCCTGGCATCGGGCCATACTTCAACCATCTGAGTCAAAGTGCACGCAATCAAGCGCCGACGAATCCTGCAGCGCCATGAGCTGCAGACCCCGCCCTTACTTCCGATAATCTATCTTATGTCACAAACGGGCGGCGCCAGCAAGGTATAGACGGGCTGATTGCGGCGAATTCGCTCCACGCTGCGCGTCAGAGGCGATCGCCGCTGGCAGAGCTACTTGCCAGCGCCTCGCAATTCTGCACTTTGTGTTTCTTCCTCAGCTGGCGCATCCTCCGGTCCATTGTCCACGCGGCCAAAATCCAGAAGCGAGGAGTCCGAGTGACGGTCCCCATCGCGCTGACGTGCGCGCCGGTATTCCTCCAGCGCCTCCGCCATATGCTGGCCAATGGCCTGGATGCGCCGCGAATCCGATGGATGAGTGGACATTAACTCGATCGGACGTCCGGCGCCGGCGCTGGCCGCCATGCGCTTCCAGAAATCAACAGCCTGCTCCGGGTCATAGCCAGCGCGGGCCATGTAAACAAGTCCCATGCGATCCGCTTCCAGTTCGTGTTCGCGCGAGAAGGGCAACACCACGCCGTATTGCGCGCCGGCGCCAAATAGCCCCATGATTGTTTGTCGTTGCTCAGCTGAAAGATCACTGAGTCCTTCTTGCAATCCTTGAACCGCAATCTGTATGGCGCCCTGTTCGAATACGCGCTGCGCGCCATGTCGCGCAATGGCGTGGGCGATTTCGTGGCCCATCACGGTTGCCAGACCCGCTTCGTCTCGGGCTGTCGGCAGAATTCCGGTGTAAATGACGATCTTGCCGCCAGGCAAACAGAAAGCGTTGGCTTCCGGACTATCGACCAGCGCTACCTCCCAGTCCAGATCCGCGCCGTCCTGTCCCACGGCGTGCGTCAGCCGTTGTGCGACACGGCCCACCATTTCGTATTCCGGACCGCTATCAATGGTGCGAGCGCCGGAGATGACCTCCTGGAAGCCCTGCAGCCCCAGTGCCTGTTCCTGGTCCCGTGAAAGGCCAACGCGCGATTCTTCGCCAGTAACCGGATTGCGAAAGGTCTCCGCCGAAAAGTAGTAAACCGCCAGAGAGAGCAAGGCCAGCAGGATAGCGCCCCACTTGATGTGTCGAGTCTGCATGATTGCATTGGACGAATTTGCCGCCCCGCCGCCAGCAATTTTAGGGTTCACTGCGCATCGCAGACTGATTCTGGCGATTGTCGAACCTGGCCAGAACAGCGCCGCGTCGCAGGAACTCCGCTGCGCTTGCCGTCAACCGCGGCGCCGCCGTTTGCGCGACCCGCGGAGCGCCGGGAAAATCGCTGGGCGACGACCGGCCCTGGCCGTTTCTGACCGACGGAGCAGCCCTGACATGGCGCAGCTGGAAGATCGACGAAAATTCATCCGTAATTTCTCCATCATCGCTCACATCGATCATGGCAAGAGCACTCTGGCCGATCGCCTGCTGGAAATCGCCGGCGTGACCGACAAGCGCACGCGACGCGATCAAATCCTCGATACGATGGATATCGAGCGTGAGCGCGGCATTACCATCAAATCCAACTCGGCTACGTTCAACTATTCCTCGGAGGGCCAGAGTTTTACCTACAACCTGATTGATACGCCCGGTCACGTGGACTTCACTTACGAGGTGTCGCGTTCGCTGGCAGCCTGCGAGGGCGTATTGTTACTGGTGGATTCCACGCAAGGAGTTGAGGCGCAGACCCTGGCCAATCTCTACCTGGCCATGGAAAACAATCTGCGCATTATTCCGATCATCAACAAGATCGATTTGCCAGCGGCCGATGTGCCGCGCATGCTCAAACTGATTGAGAACTCGCTTGGCCTTGATCCCGAAGAGGCAATTCCGGTTTCAGCCAAGACCGGCCACAATGTAGAGGCGATCCTGCACGCCATTGCCCGCCTGATCCCGCCGCCGGGAGGCGACCTCGCCGGACCATTGCGAGCGCTGATCTACGATTCGTACTACGACAGCTACGCTGGCGCGATCATGAAGGTTCGCGTATTTGACGGCAGCCTGCGCAAGGGCGACAGCATTCAGATGATCAGCACCGGCAAGAGCTTTGTGGTCACGGAACTCGGCGTCAATACCATCGTCAATGTCCCGCGCGAAGGGCTCTCGGCAGGCGAAGTCGGCTATATCATCGCCGGCGTGAAATCGGTGGAGGATACGCGCGTGGGCGACACGGTGACGCGCGAAGATCGGCCAGCCACGGAGGCCCTGCCCGGCTATCGCGAAGCCAAACCGATGGTCTTTGCCGGCCTTTTTCCGGTCAATGGCGAGGACTATCCAAATCTGAAAGACGCAATGCTCAAGCTGAAGCTCAACGATGCCGCCCTGGTATTTGAACCGGAGTCCAGCCCGGCCCTCGGCTTTGGCTATCGTGTTGGCTATCTGGGTTTGTTGCACATGGAAATTGTGCAGGAGCGATTGCAGCGCGAATTTGACCTGAACCTGATTTCTACGGCGCCGACTGTGAAGTATCGCATACAGGATATGCGCGGCGAAGTGCAGGAGATCGACAACCCCGCGCACTGGCCCAATCCGGCGACGATTCAAAGCATGGAAGAGCCCTACGTAAAGGCATCGATCATGACGCCCCAGGATTACCTCGGCAACGTCTTGCAATTGTTGCAGGAGAAGCGAGGAATCCAGGACAATATTGTCTATCTGGAAGATGGCAAGGTGCAACTGCTCTATCTGGTGCCGCTTGCTGAACTGATTTTCGAATTTTACGATCGATTGAAGTCAATATCGAGGGGCTATGCTTCGCTGGACTACGAACTGGAAGGCTACCGCGAGGGGCAGCTGGTCAAGGTGGACATCCTGGTCAACGGCGCGCCGGTTGATGCTCTGGCCATGGTTACGCATCGCGGGCGCGCCGAACAACGCGGACGCGCGCTTGTAGAGCGACTCAAAGAATTGATTCCGCGTCACCAGTTTCAGATCCCATTGCAGGCGGCCATCGGCGCCAAGGTGATCGCTCGCGAAAATATCAGCGCCCTGCGCAAGAACGTAACAGCAAAATGTTACGGCGGCGACATCAGCCGCAAGCGGAAGCTGCTGGAGAAGCAGAAAGAAGGCAAGAAACGGATGAAGTCGATCGGCAATGTTGACATTCCGCAGGAAGCCTTTCTGGCCATCTTGAAAACGGACTCCTGATGCTTCGCTGGCGCTTCCTGGACTTTGTACTGGCGGCGACGGTTCTGACCGTCGGCTGCTTTCAGCCAGTGCTCTTGCCACAGGCGGTGCATAGCGGCGAAGCAAATCTTCACGGCGGAGAGTATTTCTGGAGCGACGGCGACGGTCGCTGGGAACGTCGCACGCGCCGCGATGGCATTGAGTTGACGCTGCGCGGGCTCAGCGCTGAAGAATGCGGCCGCCTGTCCGGCCTGCTTGATGTGCACAAACCAGCAGTGCGCGAAACGCCGCCCGGACGGCCGTTGCTGCTGCGCGCTTTAAATGTAGACCGCCGCCCCCGAGAGCTTGCCATTGATCAAGTGCTGTGGCGAGCCGACCACCTGGTCGTTCGCGCTACTTCGCTGTCTGACTACGCCCGCGAGATTTATTCGCCGGCGCTGGCGCCCTTTGTTCCGTCTGCCTTTGGGGCGCCGCGACGCAACGGATACTTTCTGCAGCATCTTCCGGACTGGCAACTGACGCTGGCAGAAGACACCGTTTCTGCCAGCGAGCGCAGCGAACGCTTACAGCGCTGGCTACAAGACGAACAGCGTCGGCTTGAGGGCTGGCGCAGTGCGCAACCCGGCGATGAGATCCGCGCCCTGCTCTTCTTTGACTTTGATCGTCGCTGCAATCCCTGTCGGCTGGAGCTGCCTGGCGAGGAGTCCTGGTTTCCGCCCCTCGACCTGTATCAGCCGCAACGAGGGCCGCAAAGCGACAGCGCTGCAGCGCCGCCAGCGGACCCGGCTGAAGCCGCCAGGCTGGAGGACTCGGCCGATCAACTGGACCAAAGTCTGGAACGACAGTTGCGCGCCATACGACGCGATCGGCTCGATCTGCTTCGCGCACATCGGCAACGCCAGGAACACTTTCGTTTGCAACAGAAAGATCCGGAGCGTGAAATTCCTGAAGCAGAAAACACTGTGGCGCCCTGATTGGGAATGCGCCCGGTCTCCTTCAACAATAGTCCAATCGAGGTTCTTGCGCCGCGCGCCGCAGAGGCCGTTCATCCAGACGCAGCGAGGACGCCGTCGCCAGCCACTCCTCTTCCTGCTGTTCCATGAATTCGCGCACTTCGGCATAGTTCCTCTTACCCAGCAGATAGTCCGTATAAATGGCATCGCCGGCCAAGAGTTCAATGGCCGGACGATCAGAGCGGTATTCGTAGACTCCGTGGCGCCAGTCGAAGCGCGCGGAGTTTTCGCGAATCCAGCGAATCAACTTGAGGCTGTGTGCCAGCGAGTGGTAAGGAGCGCCATCAAGGTGAATCTGGTATCCGTAGCAAAGTTCGTTGGCCCATTTGTGAAAGGTTGGTTGAAAGCACAGCGGGCGCAGGGCGGCCCCGGCCTGCAGCGGCGGTGAAAGTTGAAAAACAAAATCCATGAAGGGTGCGCCAAAGATCTCAAACGGCCTGGTTGTTCCGCGCCCCTCGGAAAGATTGGTGCCTTCCAGCAGACACTGGCCGCTGTAGACCAGCGGCGTAAGCGCTGTGGGCATATTGGGCGATGGCGGAATTTCCCATGGACTGTCGTCCGCGTAGAGGAAGCGCAAATCAAGATCAACGCCACACTGGCGCTCGTAGAAGCGCGCCAGTTCGCCGAGGCTCAAGCCATGACGATGCGGCAGTCCGGGACGGCCGACGAAGCTGGCGTAGGACGGCGGCAGCGGCGAGCCTTCCACCAGACGACCGGCCGGATTGGGTCGATCGACAACAATGATGCGCGGTTTTTTTTGGGCGAGAGCCAGAACGTCGAAAGCATAGCTCACGGTTGTTGCAAAGGTGTAGTAGCGAGCGCCCACGTCTTGAAGATCAATCAAGAGCGTATCAAGATCGAGCAACTGATCCGATGCTGGCTGCAGCGCCGCCTCCGTGGCGCCATAGAGCGAAATGATTTCCACGCCGGGCGCCAGGCGCTGGTAGTGGTCAACATCATCGAGCGCTACTTGATCCTGCAATTCCGCAAAAAGTCCATGCTCTGGAAGAAAGAGGCGGCGGAGGATCCCTTTTTGCGCCAGAGATTGAAACAAGTAGCTTTGCGCAGCGCGCAGCCAGGAGCTCTGATTGCAAATCAATCCTATGCGCTGGCCCAGCTCCTGAGGAGCGCTGGCCAGAGCGCTCAGCGCGCCAAGGTAGGGTTGGGAGGAGCGATTCATGTCGCTTGACATCTGAAAGACAAAATTGCAGGTCGTCAGACTTGATTGGCGGCGAAAAGCGCAATTTGGCCGCTTGCTCTTCGGTGCACGTTTTGCTTTAGTATTTTGAGGAGTTACTATGCGATCCTTTTCGGGCGCTCCGCCGGCCACCAGGCTACTGGTCTATCTGAACGTAGCGATCTTCTTGATCAGCTTCCTGGTCCTATCGCCCGCATCGGGAAGCGGCCAGGCCGTATTTCAGACCTTTGGTCTGGTCCCGGATCACTTCTGGCGCGGCGCCTTCTGGCAACCTTTGACCAGCATCTTCCTGCATGGAGGCTTGTTACATCTGGCCTTTAACATGATTGGCGTCTGGAGCATTGGCAGCGTGCTGGAACGCGGAATTGGCACGGCGCGCTTCCTGGGATTGTATTTTTTCTCCGGCATTCTGGGCTCGCTTGCGGTGGCCTTCTTTCAGCCGATGCTCTCCGGAAGCCTTCCTGAGGTTCCGACGGTCGGCGCTTCTGGCGCCCTGCTTGGACTGCTTGGCGCGATTGCAATTCTGCACCCCAATTCGATGATGCTGGTCTTTTTCTTCCCGGTACGGGCGCGCACCGCCGCGCTGCTGATCGGTTTGCTCTCCGTCGGATTTGCCTTCAGCGGCATGTTGCCCGGCATTTCCCACCTGGGACATCTCGGCGGCTTGATTGGCGGAGCGATCTATACCTGGCTGGCAATCAGTCGCAGCTGGATGGAGGAACGCATTGAAGCGCAACATCGACAGTGGAATGACGCTCGCGGCGTTGATCCGCGCGAGGAGATTCTGCGCAATCGAGGCGCCGACGGCTGGGCGGGCTTTGGGCAGCGCAACAATCCGTGGCGCGAAAACGCCCATCCCCATGAGAAGGTAATCAACCCGATGCCAGGCGACGGCCCGCAACAGTCGCCGCGCAAGCGCATCTACTTTGATCCGCTCAGCGGACGCTATATTGTAATCTACCGCTAATTCGGCGATGAAGCTGACAGATAACCTGTCGTCGATCCTGTGACGCTGTGGGACAGCGGACGAAACGCAGCGATCGAGTATTGATCACCGGCGCCAGCGGCTTCGTCGGGCGCAGCATTGTGCCGGCGCTCTGGCGGGCCGGCTTCCGTTTGCGCCTTGCCCTGCGCCGGCCGGCGGAGCGCGAATATCCGGCGGATATCGAGGTTGTCCACTGTGGTCCGCTTGAGGAATTGCGCGACGGCCGTGCGTTGCTGCGCGGTTGCCAGCAGGTATTGCACCTGGCCGCCCATGTTCATGTTTTGGACCGCGACGCGGCGTCCATGGAATCAGATTTTCAGCGGGTCAATGTGCACGGCCTGGAACTCCTTGCGCAGGCCAGCATTCGCAGCGGCGTAGGTCGTTTCACTGCCTTGAGTTCGTTGCACGCCGCTGCTTCCAGTAGCGAAGTCGCAATTGATGAGCGCTATCCCGAACATCCGGACAGCGCCTACGGTCGGAGCAAGCTGGCCGCAGACCGCATCCTCCTTCGACTTCAGCAGAAGCGTCGCCTGCCCGTAGCGATCGTTCGTCCGCCGATGTTGTATGGAACGGGCGGGCGCGGCAATCTGGAACGTTTGGCCTCGTTGATTGAACGCGGTTTGCCGCTGCCACTGGCCAGCATCCGCAACAGGCGCTCTGTGCTCTACGTAGAAAACCTGGCCAGTGCATTGGTTGCATTGCTGGGCGCGACGCGCTTTGGCTCAGGGGTGTATCTGTTGCGCGATGCGGAGGACTTTTCTACGCCACAGTTGATTCGAATGCTGGCTGCCGCTCTCCAGCGTCCTGCCCGGCTCTTTCCTTTGCCCGCCCCTGGCCTGCGGACGCTTGGTCGCGCCGGCGACCTGCTTGAAAAGTTTAGCGGACGCAGTATCCCATTCAGCAACTACGCCATCCGTCGACTCTGCGATTCGCTGTGGGTTGATGATTCTCGATTTCGTCGTCAGTTTGGCTGGCAGGCGCCGGTGGCAACTGCCGAAGCTCTGATAAGATCCTACGCACCCAACAAGTATCCGCCGCCGGTTTGAGCGATATCCGTTGCGATGTCGTTTTCGCCCTCGAGGCCGAGAATTTTCGCACGCAGCGCAACGACCTCTCCAACGATCAGGCAGGCCGGCGATTGCGCCTCTGCTGCCAGCGCTGCAATCGTATCCAGACTGCCGCAGATCACCTCTTGGTCCGGCCAGGTGGCCCGTGATATCAGCGCCGCTGGCGTTTCCGGGGATCTGCCGTGCAGGATCAGTTGCCGCGTGATTTCCGACAGCGCCGTGGCGCCCATTACGAAAACCGCTGTGGGCATCTGCACGGCCGCCTGCCACGGCGGCGCCGCATTGCCTTCGGCCTGTTGAGCTGTAAAGACCGCAAACCCTCCGGCCAGACCGCGGTGCGTAATCGGAATGCCTGCGGCGGCCGGTGCGGCGTAAAAGCTGCTTACGCCGGGTACCACTTCAAAGTCGATTCCGGCTGCGCTGAGCGCCAGCGCTTCCTCGCCTCCGCGCCCAAATACAAACGGATCGCCGCCTTTGAGTCGGACAACGCGAAAACCGGCGCTTGCATAGCGAATCAACAGTCGGCAGATCCGATCTTGCCGCAGGGCGCCGGCGCGGCCCGGCTTTTTCCCCACCGGCACCAGCGTGGCCTGTTGCGCCAGCTTCAGAACATCGATGCAAATCAGTCGATCATAGAGCACAACATCAGCTTCCTGCAATCGGCGAAGCGCGCGAAGCGTCAGCAATTCCGGGTCCCCCGGGCCAGCGCCTACCAGACTTACTGCCGGCCCGGAGCTTTTTGTTTCCCGATGCGCTTTCAACTTTTTGTGTGTAAACCGCATTCTTTGTTGTCCAACTCCCACCACCAGCGTCCGGCGCGAAGATCTTCGCCTGGTTCTACGGCCCGCGTGCACGGTTCGCAGCCAATGCTTGGATATCCGCGACGATGCAAGGGGTGCAGCGGGATTCGATTCTCGTCTATGAATTGCTGGAGCTGCGTCAGCGACCAGTAGGCAAGCGGGTTGAGTTTGAGAATTCCGCCATGAGCGTCGTCGCGTTCCACCAGCAAGGTTTCAGCCCTGCCCTGACTTTGTTCCCGACGCAGACCTGTGAACCAGGCCTCCGCTCCCTGTAGCGCTCGCTGCAGCGGCGCTACCTTACGAATCTGGCAGCACTGCTTACGATTTTCCACCGACTGGTAAAAGGAATAGGCGCCTTTCTCGCGCACCAGCTGCTCTACGGCCGCCGCTTCTGGAAAGTAAAGCTCAAAGTCGATGGCGTACTTGCTGCGCAGAGCTTCCATTGTCTCATAGGTCGATTCATGAAGGCGTCCCGTATCGAGGACGAAGATGCGCGCCGTGCGGTCAATGCTGCAGAGCATATGAACCAGGGCGACATCTTCCATTCCCAGGCTACAGGCCAGGGAGATGTGACGACCAAATTGCTCCAGGCCCCAGGCAACCAGCGACTGTGGCGGCTCTTTTTGAAAGCGCTGGTTCAAACTCTCGACGTCGTGGATGGCATTGCCTTGCATGGCCTGAGTTTCTCGCTTATCCTGGTGTCATACCAGGAATGGTGGCGACTCCGTCAAGAGATCGATTGCGTATTCCTGGTAATTTGGTATGAATTGTTTGACTACAATATCCGCATGCAAACGCTGGTCGGACCGTGGCTGAACTGATCGGGGACCTTGCAATGGGCCGTAGCCTGAGTTCTCTGGATTTACTTGAGGCTGAATCCATTCATATCTTGCGCGAGGCGGCGGCCCAGTTTGAGCGACCGGCCTTGCTTTTTTCGGGTGGTAAGGACTCCATTTGCATGGTCCACCTTGCCCGGAAGGCCTTCTTTCCGGCGGCCTTTCCCTTCCCGCTGCTGCACATCGATACCGGCCACAACTTCCCCGAGGCCCTTGAATTTCGCGACGCGCTGGTCAGAGAGTCGGGCGCCCGTCTGCTGGTTCGGCTGGTGCAGGCCTCGATCGATCGCGGTACAGCGCGAGAAGAAGCCGGCAAGTTTCCCAGTCGCAATGCCATCCAGGCCGTTACGCTGCTGGAGGCCATCGAAGAGCTGCGACTGGACTGCTGCCTGGGCGGCGGTCGCCGCGACGAGGAAAAGGCGCGCGCCAAGGAGCGCGTTTTTTCGGTACGCAACGAGTTTGGCGAATGGGATCCAAAATTGCAACGCCCTGAGTTGTGGAGTAACTACAACGGACGGGTGCATCCCGGCGAGAATGTGCGCGTATTTCCGCTATCCAACTGGACGGAGCTCGATGTCTGGATGTACATCCAGCGCGAGGGGATTGCCGTACCGTCGCTCTACTTCACGCATAAGCGACAGGTAATTCGACGCGACGGCCAGCTCTTTCCGATCAGCGAATTTGTGCGGATTGATCCAGGCGATGAGGTTGAGGAGCGAAGCGTTCGCTTTCGTACGGTCGGCGACATGACCTGCACGGCGGCGGTGGAGTCCAACGCTCAAGATCTGGACGATATCATTCGCGAAAACCTGTCTTCGGGCATCACCGAACGCGGCGCCCGGCTCGATGACCGCCGATCAGAAACAGCGATGGAAGATCGCAAACGCAGCGGGTATTTTTGACTATGGAATTGCTCCGATTCTTAACCTGCGGCAGCGTTGACGACGGAAAAAGCACGCTGATCGGGCGCCTGCTCTACGACACCCAGGCAATTCAGGCCGACCAACTTGAGGCGCTGGAGCGCAGTCGAGAACACTCCGGCGAAGAGCGCGTCAATCTTGCCCTGCTCACCGACGGGCTGCGCGCAGAGCGCGAACAGGGCATCACAATTGATGTTGCTTATAAGTATTTTTCAACGCCGCGCCGCAAGTTCATCATTGCCGATACGCCAGGTCATGTACAGTACACGCGCAATATGGTAACCGGCGCCTCCACTGCGCATCTCGCCCTGCTGTTGCTCGATGCACGCAGCGGAATCGTCGAACAAACGCGGCGCCACGCCTACATCGCAGCGTTGCTCGGCATCCGACACCTCGTCCTTTGTGTGAACAAGATGGATCTGGTCGATTACAGCGAGTCCGAATTCCAGACCATTCGGCAGCAATTTGCTGCAGTCAGCGAAGCGCTGGGGCTTCCCGATGTACTGGCCATACCCATTGTTGCAGTGGACGGCGAAAACATCGCCTCGCGTTCCTCGCGAATGCCCTGGTATCAGGGACCGGCGCTGCTGGAACACCTGGAGACTGTCGAACTGCAAGATGAAGAGAGCCTGAAAGCGGCGCGCCTGCCAGTGCAGTATGTGCTTCGGCCACAGAGCGCCGAATACCGCGACTATCGGGCCTTTGCCGGGCGCATTGCCGGCGGGGCCTTTCGCCCCGGCGATGCGGTTGTGGTATTACCGGCTGGAATTGCCAGCACCGTAGAGTCGGTTGATTTTTCTGGCAGCGAGCTGGCGGAAGCGCGCGCACCTCAGTCAATTGCATTGCGCCTGGCAGACGACATTGACGCCGGGCGCGGGGCGATGATAGCCGAAGCTGCTCGCCCGCCAGTCGTGTCTCAGGAATTTCAGGCGCGCATCTGCTGGATGAGCGAACAGCGCCTTGTCCCTGGATCGCGTTTTCTCCTGCAGCATACTACGCGCCGGGTGCGAGCGGTTGTTCGCTCCATAGATTCCACCGTCGATCTGCACGCGCTTCGCGATGGTCCAGGCTCTGAGGAATTGCGACTGAATGATCTTGGCGCGGTGACAATCCGCTGTTCCGAGCCATTGTGTTTCGACGCCTACGCCGAAAACCGTCGCACCGGTTCCTTCATTCTCATTGATGAACGCAGCAACAATACGGAAGCTGCCGGAATGATCGTCGAAGGGCTCTAAACCGCAACGCTGCCGTGCGCCGCGAACTCAAATGGCAATCACTCTATTGCTCCGTCGCCGCCGGTGAAAACACAACGCTTTGCAGTCGCCGTTCGCCATCCTGCTGCTGGTAGTAAACCTCGGCGCGCATACTCCGGGCCGGCCAGTACATTCGCAGCGCCTGTACCAGATCATAGGCCTGCAGCGAATACTTGATGGCGCCGACGGCGGCCGCCAGCGGCAGGAAGCGCGATCCAGGCGGCGGCAGCTCGCGCGTTTCATTTTCTCCGCTGGCTACCAGCCATTTGTAGAGCCTGGCTGAAGCGCCGATGCGGACCAGTGTTTCGCCGTCGAGAGTCGCCTCAGGCAGCAGGGCCGGGGTATGCTCGAAGGAAACGCGCACACTCTTTCCGCTCTGACGGGCGTCTTCGAGAGCTCGCGATAGCGTATCATCAAAGATTTGCTGGTCAAAGTACTCTATTACATCGCAGCGCGAGTAGAGCGATGTACAGGGGTCGCCCAGGGAACGGTGAACAAAGTAGAGCATCAGCAGTCGACCGTCTGTGGGGCTGGTCAAGGCCTTGGCGTGGTAGTCATCCATCGCGTCGTAGTGGAAGTAGTTGTAAATGCGTTGAACGAGGTTGTAGCCCACTCCAAAGAGGTCCGCCGCAACTGGCAAAGTAACGCCGGATTCATCACGTACGCCAATAGAAATTGGCTCGACGATGACCCTGCCGCCGCGCGCGGCAATTTCGCGCAAAAATGGTCGCAGCGTCTCCAGGTCTGGATCATTCAAGCGCGGTCGGCTGACATCGAAATCGATCAGGATCCTACCGGCGCGCTGCCGGAATAACGGTTCCAGCTCCGAGACGATTCGCGCCTGGCTAAAATAGAGCTTCGTACAACTGCTTTCCTCACAGGCGATCTGGTCGAGTTGGTGCGAGCTTTCCGTTACCAGGTAGTCGCCAAATTGACCCTGTTCGGCAAAGCCCGGTGGCGGTAGATTGCTTTCGCCTGGGGTGCTGCTGTCCGCCGCGGGCGATGAGGGGGACTGCTCTGCTGGCGTTCCAACCTGCGGGCCAGACTGGGCTGACTGGGCCGCCGCTGAGAGCAGGATCAATAGGCCCAGGGCGCAGCGAATTTTCATGATTTAGTACACCGGCCCCAGGCGAAGGGAAAGCACAGTTCTATTGGACGCCGCTCTGCAACGTAGGATCATCTTTTTCACCCATTGTAAAGTAGCGCGAACCGTTGATCGAGAGTACAAACTCATCGCCCCAGACGCTTGCTGGAGTCTTATAGCCCGGCTGAAACTGGCCGCCTAAGGTGCGCCGCACCGCTTCAATTGCAGAGCTGGCTGTGAAGGAATAGGCTTCCCGCGTTACCAGCCGCACCTCGGCGCTGCGGCCCTCAATGTTGCGCGCCTCGGCCCAGACCAGCGTCTGACCGGTCTCGCGGGTCCTGGCGTCCGGGCCCGGCAAGGCTGCTGCCAGCAAGGACTCCAGGGAAGCGCTCAGCCATGGGCCGGATAGCAGTTTACGAAATGGCGAAATCGCGCGAGCCGCTGTTACGGATAAGAACGGTGCATGAGTGTAGACGGTGATATCCTGGGCGCCGGTGCTGCGTGACGCGGTAAAAAGATCGCCCCACGGAATCGAATAGCAGCGCACCTCTAAAGCGGCGCCAAAGGCAATGGTGCGTGACAGGGCCATCAGCGGGGTCTGAATCAGACGACCGCCGCGCCGGATTCTTCCGCCCTCCGGCAGCTGCAGGAGCGCACTGCGCGCCGTGCCGGCGCTGAGACTGCCCTGCCCGACAAAGGCCAGTGAAATCTCGGCGGCATCCGGTAGCAATCGCCTGGCGCGTAGCGCTGCGCAATCAGTCGGGCAGACATCGAAGCCGGCGCCAGGCATTAACATGACGCCACGATCGCGGGCGCGTTCATGCAGGCTGTCGGCCATTTCAAAGACTGGAATCTCGCCGGTAATATCGATGTAGCTTGCGCCGGCGTCAATGCAGGCTTCAAGCATCGGCCGAGCGGTTCGTACGAATGGACCGGCGCAGTGCAGTACCAGAGCGGTCGCCTCGATTTCGCGAACCATACGCTGCGAGTCATCAAGGGAGAAGGCGCAGTACTGCAGGCCAAGACGTTCCGCCAGCGGCGCAAGTTTCGACTCGTCACGGCCGGCCAGGATCGGCGCCAATCCGAGTTCGACGGCGCGCTCGGCGATCAGCACGCCGCTGAAGCCGGTGGCGCCATAGATCATCCAGCGTTTTGCCACATCAGACGCTGCCGTGCGTGGCGGCTGCCGGTCAAGCGCGGCCGCCAATTCAATCGGCCGCTGTACTGGCGGAATCGCTTGCCGGCTCAGGCCCGCAGGCTGCTTATGTCGCTTGCCGTGTCTCGAGCAGCCCTCAATCCCGAGCAGGAGGCCGCCGCCTCCGCCCTCCACGGTCCGGTTCTGATACTCGCTGGCGCCGGCTCCGGCAAGACGACGGTGATCACCCGTCGCATTGTGCGGATGATTGAATCTGGCATGGCGCCAGCGTCTATCGTCGCGGTAACATTCACAAACAAGAGCGCGCGCGAAATGAAGCAGCGCCTGCAACAATTGCTGCCGCGACAAAAGAGTCGTGGAATTGTGATGTCTACTTTTCACTCGCTGGGCAATCGTATCTTACAACTGGAGATTGATCAGCTGTCTGGCTATCGCGCGCCCTTCTCAATCCTTGGACCGGATGACTTGCGCAATGTGATGGCGGAGATCTATAGATCTCTGAAGCTTGATGTGGAGGACATCCGTAACGATGGCATTCTCTGGAAGATCTCCCTGTTTAAGAACAGCGGACTATCCGCTGGCGATTTTGCCGAGCGGCAGGGCTTTGCACAGAGCGGAGCGTTGTTCGAAGAAATCTGCGGCCGCTATGCCGAATCGCTTCGCGATTTGAATGCAGTAGATTTTGACGATTTGATTTTACTGCCGCTCAAACTACTGAGCGGCAGTAAATCTATGCGCGACAAGTACCGTCGACGCTGGAAGCATTTTTTGATCGACGAGTTTCAGGATACCAATGCCGTCCAGTTTGAGCTGCTCAAACAGCTGATCGGCGCTGAAAAGAATCTTTGCGTGGTTGGCGATGATGACCAATCCATCTATGGCTGGCGCGGCGCTCGCGTCGATTTGATGCTCAATTTCCATCGACACTTCAGCGGCGCGCGCATTATCAAGCTGGAGACGAACTATCGCTCTACGGCGCGCATTTTACGCGCGGCAAATGCCGTAATCCAGAACAATGCGGTACGCACCGGCAAGGTCTTGCGCGCCGCGCTTGGCGAAGGCGAACGCTTGCATGGACTGCAGGCGCAAGATGAACAGCGCGAAGCGGCGCTGGTGGCGGAAGAAATCCGCCATCAAACGCTGCGCGGCGGTCGTCAGCCCGGGGACTTTGCAATACTATTTCGAACTAACTTTCAATCGCGAGCATTCGAGCAAGAGCTGCGTACGCGTAGCATCCCACATCATGTAGTAGGCGGCTACCGGTTCTTTGATCGACGAGAGGTAAAAGACATCATTGCCTACCTGAGAGCTATCGCCAACCCTCGCGATGAAACGGCCGTGCTGCGCATCATCAATCGTCCGCGGCGGGGCATTGGCGAGGCGGCAATCGGCAAGATCGGAGCGTGGATGGCAGCGCAACAGCAGAAGGTCGATATTCAACAAGCCCTGGAACGCATCGTGGCCGAACCCGCTCTAGTGCCCGGACTACGCGCGGACGTCGTAGCCGCCCTGTATGAATTTCAAGAGCTGCTGGGCCGACAGCGCCGTCGTTTTGCCGAGGCCCGCCGCCTGGCGCCCGCGCTGGCCGATATGATTCGCGATCTGAATTTTGAGGCAGAGTTCCGCCGCGAGGGCGACAATGATTCCGCCGTTCGGGCGCGTTTGTTGAATCTTTCCGAACTGGTCAATATGCTCTCGTTTCTGGAGGACAACTGGGAGGAATCGACGCCGCCGCGCATTTTCGATTTTTTGGCGCGCATCAGCCTGCTGGCCGCAGATCAAGACGAGGAGAGCCCGCGTGGTCGCGTTCAGCTATTGACCCTGCACCTTTCCAAGGGCCTTGAATTTCCGGTAGTATTCCTCACTGGACTGGAGGAGGGCGTGATTCCCGCGCAGCGCAGTCTCGAAGAGTCCAGCGATCCGGAGGAGGCGCTTTCCGAGGAGCGTCGTCTGTTCTACGTTGGCATGACTCGCGCGCGGCAACGACTCTATCTCAGCTACGCGGCCTCGCGACGTCGCTTCGGCGAAGCGCAAATTCAGAACCCCTGTCGTTTCCTTGATGAGCTGCCGGAAGACGAGCCAGAATGGCTGGTACGCGAGGCCCAGCCGCCGGACTCCCAAAACGCGTTGACGGACTTCCTGTCCGGATTGCAAACTATCGCTTCGGCGCCCGGCGCGACTGAGGGAGAAATAGGAAATGGATAATATGACACTGACAATTATCCTGTCCGGCGTCGGCTCGGCCATTCTGGCAAGTTGCTTTACGCTGCTTGGAAGCTACCTGCTCTTCCGCGCCAGCCTGAAGGCCAGGCTCTACCAGGAGATTGACGAACTTGCGGAATTGATGAAGGCGCGATTGCGCGAGGGAGTTATCGAAGCCGGGCGCGAATTGAAGCCCGATTTTCGGGACGAGGTGCGCGAGGGATTTAAGGAAGCGATGGGTTCGGCGCTCAGCGGCGAGATCATTGAACAAGCGGCGCGTAAAGCCGCCCAGAACAGCACCAGCATCGTAGAGCAAGGGTTGAACATGCTGCTGGGACGCCCGCCGGAGAAAAAATAGGAGCGACGCTCAGCCGGCGTTTCCGGCCGGTGCAGCGCCAGCCGGTTGCGGCGCAGCGCCAGGCCCTGGATTCTGGCCGGCGCCGGACGGTTGCCGCGGATCCGATTCTGCGCGCGGCACTTCATCCTTGTTTTGACTGTTACGTCGCGGCAAGGAATAAGCTTCGTAGAAAGAGTCTGTATTGAGCTTGGCGCTCTCCTCCATCCAGATTGAACGGCGATCGCTGATCAGGCGATTGTAATTGTCCTGATGGATTTCAAGAAGCTTGAGTTCGGCCGGCTGCGCAAGGTTGCGAGTGGTAATGGCATCCGGAATCAATCGGCGGCCGGTCATATTGATCAACAGCTTGAGCACCCGCTGGAAGTCATTGTCTTGCTCGCCAGGCTCAGGATTGCGCACGTCATCGTAGGTAACCAGCTGGTACTGCGGTCGTTCTTCGCGCGGCAACTTGGCCTCAACCAACGCCAGCAGCGCAAAGCGACGGGCGCGGCGAATTCGCTTGAGCCCCTCGCGATAGTACTGGATCTGATTGGTGTGCAAGCGGGGATGGATGTTGGACCCGCGCACGTGAAACAGTCGGGTCGTTTCCAGATCGCGAAAACCAAGACGCAGCAAAGCGCGAGCGCTTTGGTCGCGAGAGCGGACGATGAGCGGGGCGCTTTCCTCAAGCAGCGCCCAGGTTGTTTCCAGGTAACGCTCCAGGATTTTGCGGTACGCCTGTTGCAGCTGGTTCTGAGATTCCTTTAGTTCGCGGTGTGTTCGCCCGTACTGTCCCTGCAGGTACCACAGGTTGGCGTAAAAGTCGTGCGTCAGCGCGGCGCGGTACTGTTCGATTAGCTCGGCGCGCAGGGAGTTGGGCGAACCGTCGGGATTCTTGTCGCTCATGTTGGAAAGAGCGATGTCAAAAAAGCGAATGTCGCCGCGGTTCTGTTCCAGCAACACGCCCATGTTGGTCAGGTCTGGCGATTGAGCAAGAAGGGCGACGCCAGGCAATGTCAGCAGCAGTACAAGCAAGAGAACGACCGATCCGCGACGCCGGCCGCGGCGGCCTGATTTGAGCAACGTGCCTGTCATGGTCAATCGCCGGGTACAATATCGGCGTCCGGGAGCTCAATCTTCCCCTGTATTTTCACCATAGATCAGATCCTCGTAATTCTCTCGATCGCGCACCACCAGGGCTCTGGGCCGCCCTTCGCTGTCCGGGACGACCAGCGCCTCCGCCGGACGAGGCCGGGAATTGTAGTTGGAGGCCATGGTAAATCCATAAGCCCCGGCTGAGCAGATACAGAGTAGATCATCGGCCGCGGCGCTCAGCAAGCGGTTGCGACCTAGAAAATCAGCGCTCTCACAAATTGGACCGACAATATCCCAGCGCTGCGCCTGCTCGGCCTCCTGCAATTTTTCGCTGACAATGGCATGTTCCGCCTGGTAGAGCGCCGGACGAATCAGATCGTTCATGGCGGCGTCAACGATCAGAAATCGGCGGTCGGCTTGTTCCTTCGCGTAAAGAACCCTGGTCAACAGGATCCCAGCATTGCCAACCACGCTTCTGCCAGGTTCCAGACAGAGGGTAGCATCCGGATAAGGCAGAGCGGCGGCTGCCTCGGCTGCAAAGTCCGCAGGTTCGGGCGCTTGCTCCGCCCCATAGCGAATGCCGAGGCCGCCGCCAATACTGATGTGTTCGAAGGAAAAGCCATCTGATCTCAGCCGCTCGATCAGAGCGCAGAGAACAGCAGAGGCATCGCGCACCCCGCTCGATTCAAGCATTTGCGAACCAATGTGAAAGCCAATGCCGCTGGCCTGTAACGCCGGCATTTGCCGGCTCAGGGCGTATACCTCGCGCGCTGCTTGATGTGAAATGCCGAATTTATTCTCTTTGAGACCGGTACTGATGTAGGGATGGGTGGCGGCGTCTACGTCGGGATTCACCCGAATGCTGATCCGGGCGCGCGCACCAAGGGTCTCAGCGCAACGCTGGATCGACTCCATTTCGGCTACCGACTCAACGCTGAATAGCAGGATGCCAGCCTTGAGCGCCTCGGCGATCTCGCGCTCCGTTTTGCCAACGCCGGCAAATACGATACGCTCGGGCGGCATACCAGCCTGCAAGCAGCGATACAACTCGCCGCCGCTGACAATATCTGCGCCGGCCCCCGCTCCGGCCACCTGTCGCAAGATTGCCAGGTTGCTATTGGCTTTCACCGAATAGCACAATAGATGTTTGCGGCCGCGCAGGCCGCGCCGGTAGGATTCCAGACGTTCCTTGAGATAGGCAGCAGAGTAAACATAGAGCGGAGTGCCAAAAGCAGCGGCAAGGTCAGCTACGGGCAATCCGCCAAAGTGCAAATGCTCTCCTGAATAGGCCAGCGGCCCGGGCAGGCTTCCGGTTAATGCCATCGCTCTGTCTGCCGACTCTATATCCATGGCCTCATCGTCTCCTTGCCGACTTCTTTCCGGGGTCAGCAAATGTTCTCAGCCCGCCTTAACAAGCAAAGCATGGCAAAGCGGTCGGCGCCTGGCGCTTGTCTATTGCACTCTGGTCTTTGGCCTTGCCGGCCCTTCCGGGGCGCGCGCCCAGGCCGTTTCCGACCGCTTTGATGAGTCCGATTCGAATTTTTTCTTCGGTACTGGAGCGAGCGGGAGTACAGAGCAGCGAGCCGCTGAGGATCGTCTGGCAGAAACGGCATTCGATCATCATCCAGAAAGCTCCGGGATCCGCGAGGATGGAAGCCAGGCCGACTCGGGCTGGATCGATCAGGACATTTCCAATCTATTCCCGGAATTGCGCGTCATAGATGAAGTTAGCGCGGGTGCATCCATGCGCCGAGTGGAGCGAGCGCGCGGATCATTGCGGGACGCGCAGAATCTGCTGAATCTTGCCGAGCGAGAGGCCGGCCAGGAACGCGTTCGTCTGGAGGCAAGTCGTCCCCAGGGCGGCTGGCAAAGGCTGGACTACGAGGAGGCGATTCGGCGGCGCGAAGCACAGATTCGCAATCGTGCCAGAATGCAGGCTGTGGCGCACCTCGTTAAGGCGATTAACGAGCTGGATGCCGTGGGCAATCCGGAGGTTGCCACTTCGGCGCCCTTTAAGGAATTGCTGAGTCTGGTTTACCGCAACTACGTCAAACTTCAATTTCGGCTTCAGAATTTCAGCGCCTGTCAGGATGTGCTGGAGCGCTATCTCAAGATTCGTCCGGAACACGCCCAGGACCCGGAAGCGCATCGACTGCTCGCTGCCTGCTATCGCCGCAATGAGACCCTTGCCCACCGCATGCAGGATCTACGCATGAGCGATGAATATAGAAGAAGAAAGAACGAACATCTACTGAAATATGCCCTGCTGGCCTTTGGCCCCAGCTCCGCGGAATACACGGCTATTCACGCACGTGTGGAGCGGGATGGCGGCGGCAATCCCGTCCAGCAGCGCTGAAGCGGGAACGCCGGCCAGGAGGTACCCTTTTTTTTCCCAGCGGAACTGGCTTTGCCATCGCTGAGAAGGTTGACCATCCAGGTCGGAGCGACAAGCGTGCCCTCCCCGCGACGAGCCACAACTGTGCAGTGAGCGGACCCGGATCAGTTTCAGCGCAACGGTCGGCCAATTTCTGTTGACCCGACTGAAGAATGACGCTGATTCTGGCCGAGTCAATGTGACATAATTAAGCAGCCGCGAGGAACGATTTCTGAGGAGGAAGGGCCGCTGGCAGATAGCAGAGCGACATAAGATCGGCGCCGCCGCAATGCGGGGACTGCGGGCGCAGATTGAATTTTTCGCTGGAATCCTCTTTACAATTCGACGGGAAAGCCCGTTCTATGTATAGTAAACCTCTGCTTCCTGATTGGTCCGGGAGATAACGATGCGCATCAAACGCTATTACACATCAAGCCTGGAAGATCGCGGGGTGATTGGCGCCGCCCACGAAAATACGGCCGTCTGGGAGCTTTTGCCCTGGGCTACGCGCGTTTCGCGAATCGTAAATCCGGACGGGAAAGTCGTATTTGAGGCGCCGGCCGTGGATGCTCCCGAGGCCTGGTCGCAAGTTGCCGTTGATATCATTGCTCAGAAGTATTTTCGCAAGGCTGGCGTCCCTTCGCGAACCCGTCCGGTTGCAGAGGACGGTGTGCCGGAGTGGTTGTGGCGCCGGGTTCCAGATAGCGAAGCTCTGGAGCAGCTGCCGCCGGAAGAGCGCTATGGCGGTGAGACAAGCGCCCGCCAGGTTTTTCATCGCCTTGCCGGTTGCTGGGCGTACTGGGCCTTCAAGCACGGCTACTTCGATAGCGAGACCGATGTCCGCGCTTATTACGAAGAGCTCTGCTATATCCTGGCCGCACAAATTGCCGCCCCTAATTCGCCGCAGTGGTTCAATACTGGCTTGCACTGGGCCTACGGAATCGATGGCAACGGCCAGGGTCACTATTACGTAGATCCGCGGACGGGAATTCTGACACGTTCGATGTCGGCATACGAGCATCCTCAGCCACACGCCTGTTTCATTCAGTCGATTCAGGACGATCTGGTGAATGAAGGCGGGATCATGGACCTCTGGGTTCGCGAAGCCCGTCTGTTCAAGTATGGCAGCGGAACCGGCACAAACTTTTCCAATTTGCGCGGCGAAGGCGAACCGCTATCGGGCGGCGGCAAGAGTTCCGGATTGATGAGTTTTCTGAAAATCGGAGATCGAGCGGCAGGCGCCATCAAATCCGGCGGAACCACGCGTCGTGCTGCAAAAATGGTCAGTCTGGATATGGACCATCCAGACATTCATGAGTTCATCCATTGGAAGGCAGCGGAAGAGCAAAAGGTCGTAGCGATGGTTGCCGGTTCGCGCCTGGCCAATCGCTGTTTGAATGCCGTCATGCACGCTGCCCAGCAGGGCGAAGATCCGGAAAAGAGATTTGATCCGGCGCACAATAGCGAACTTAAGAAAGCAATCAAGGAAGCGCGCCGGGTCGAGATTCCGGACAACTACATTCGTCGCGTCATCGATCTGGCGCGTCAGGGATATACTTCCATTCTTTTTGAAGAGCTTACTACGGACTGGCAGTCGCGCGCCTATTCCACAGTATCCGGACAGAATTCGAATAACTCCGTACGCATTACAAACGACTTCATGCGCGCCGTGGAAAGCGATGCCGATTGGTCGCTTTACTGGCGGACTGAGCGGGAGCGCAGTCTCGCAGAAAACCGGCTGCCGCGTCCGCACCGGACCCTCAAGGCTCGCGAACTATGGGAAGATATTTCCTACGCCGCATGGCAATCGGCAGATCCCGGCGTACAGTATGATTCAACCATCAATGAGTGGCATACCTGCCCCGCAGATGGACGCATCAATGCTTCCAATCCTTGTTCGGAGTACATGTTTCTGGATGATACGGCCTGTAACCTGGCCTCTATGAACCTGTTGAAATTCCTGAATCAGGAAAGCAGTCAATTCGATGATCTGGGCTACCGTCATACAACGCGCATTCTGACTATTACACTGGAAGTATCGGTGACAATGGCGCAGTATCCCTCGGCGCGCATTGCGGAGCTTTCTTATGTTTTTCGCACGCTGGGTCTGGGTTATGCTAACCTTGGATCCCTGCTGATGGTACTTGGCATCGCCTATGATTCGGAAGAGGCGCGCGCCTGGTCCGGCGCCCTTACGGCGATCATGCATATGAACGCCTTTGCCACCAGCGCCGAGATGGCCCGAAAGCTGGGTTCTTTTCCCGGCTTCACCCGCAATCGCGAGAGTATGCTGCGTGTAATACGCAACCACCGCCGCGCTGCTTATGGCGCGCCAACGGCGGACTACGAAGGGTTGAGCGTTGCGCCGGTGGCAATCAATCCTCAGTACTGCCCGGAGTATTTGCTGAAAGCGGCGCGAGAGGAATCGGACCGCGCCTTGCACATGGGCGAGCAACACGGCTATCGCAATGCTCAGGTAACAGTGCTGGCGCCTACTGGCACCATTGGCCTGGTAATGGACTGCGATACCACCGGCATTGAGCCGGATTTTGCCCTGGTAAAATACAAGAAGCTGGCGGGCGGCGGCTATTTCAAGATCATCAATGGCTCGATTCCGCCGGCGCTCCTTCGTCTTGGCTACGACGCGATGCAAGCGGAGGAGATTGTAAAGTATTGCGTCGGTCACGGTACGCTGCGTAACGCACCTGGCATCAATCACGAAACATTGCGTGCAAAGGGTTTTACCGATGCATCGCTGGATGCCATTGAGGCGGCGCTGGGAACGGCCTTTGATATCAGCTTTGTCTTCAATCGCTTCGTGCTCGGCGAAGATTTCGTCAAGGGGAAGCTTGGTTTTGGCGCCGAAGCGGACCAGGCTGACTTCAACCTGCTGGAGCGCCTGGGATTCAGCCGAGAAGAAATTCGCAAAGCCAATGACTTTGTTTGCGGAACCATGACTATTGAGGGAGCTCCCTACCTGCGCGAAGAACACTATCCGGTCTTCGATTGCGCCAACCGCTGTGGTCGCTATGGCAAACGCTTTCTGAAATGGGAGGCGCATGTGCGAATGATGGCGGCCGCACAGCCCTTTCTCTCGGGCGCCATATCTAAAACGATCAACTTGCCGATGGAGGCGTCGGTCGAGGATGTGAAGAACGCCTACTGGCTTTCCTGGCAACTTATGATCAAAGCTGTCGCTTTGTACCGCGACGGTTCAAAGCTCTCGCAGCCCTTGAATATTCAAACCGACGATGAAGAGGCAGCCGAGGCCGAAGAAGCGGCGCCGGCGGTTTCACGGACGGAACAAATCGAAAAGGCGGTAGAGAAGATTGTCTATCGCTACATTGCAAAACGCCGCCGCCTTCCCGATCGGCGTGCGGGTTACACCCAGAAGGCTGTTGTTGGCGGGCACAAAATCTATGTTCGCACGGGCGAGTATGAAGACGGACGTCTGGGCGAGCTCTTTCTCGACATGCACAAGGAAGGCGCGGCTTTCAAGGCCTTAATGAATTCCTTTGCCATAGCCGTTTCCATTGGCTTGCAGTACGGCGTGCCCCTGGAAGAGTTTGTGGAAGCATTCGTTTTCACGCGCTTTGAACCCAATGGCATGGTGACGGGCAATCCACACATCAAAATGTCAACCTCGATCATTGACTATGTGTTCCGCGAACTTGCCGTAACTTATCTGAGCCGACACGATCTGGCCCAGGTGCAGCCAGAAGACCTGCGCGGGGATTCAATCCGTTCTCCATCCTTGCAGGTTCGTCAGGGCGGGCGTCACATTGTAAGCACTGTGGACGAAACGGAAGAGGAGGCCGGTTTCGCTTCCCAGGCCGGGTCAGCGGATTCATCCTCTGTGTCGCGTTCAGAGCCCGACCTGGACGCTGGAAGCAAGTTGTCCTGGATGCCAGAGCTGAATTTTGAGCCGCTGGCGCCCGCTCGGAGCAGCGCTGGCGCTGCGCAGGCAACGCTACATCGTTCGGAGAGCGTAGCAATTGCACGGATGAAAGGCTATGAAGGCGATCCCTGTCCGGAATGCGGCCAGCTGACGCTGGTTCGCAATGGGAGCTGCTTGAAGTGCAATTCCTGCGGCGCAACTACTGGCTGCAGTTGATAACAGGCGGGGAATCGTTGTCATGGACGATTCCTCGCCGTTGCACCGCTCTTGAAAATCGACGGCTCTTACTCTTCGAATCGTTCCGGTCGCATCAGAGGAAATAAGATTGTATCGCGGATTGAGGCGGCATTGGTCAGCAGCATTGCCAACCGATCGATCCCGATGCCCATTCCCCCCGTTGGCGGCATGCCGTACTCCAGGGCGCGAACGTAGTCGAGGTCCATGTACCCGCCCTCTCCGCCCTTTTCGCGTTCTGCCACCTGCTCGCTGAAGCGACGGCGTTGCTCGATGGGATCATTGAGCTCACTGAAGGCATTGCCGATTTCGCGGCCGGCAATATAAGGTTCGAATCTCTGCACAAATTGCGGTCGTTCGGGCCAGGCTTTGGCCAGCGGCGAGATCGCCGTGGGATAGTCGATGATAAAGGTCGGCTGAATCAGTTCTTTTTCTGTTCGTTCATCAAATAGGACTTCCGCTACCTTCCAGACCGTGTCACAGCCGGCCAACTGCTCCGGGCGTATGCCAGCCTTTTGCGCCATTTCAAGGGCCTCGGCGGGCGCCATATCGAGATGCAACGCAACCCCGGAGTGTTCGGCAATCGCCTGCAGATAGCCCACTCGCTTCCAGGGGGGGCTGAAGTCCAATCGCTGCTCGCCGTATTCAACTTGCAGAGCGCCAATCGTTTTCTGCGCCACTGTCGAGATCAAAGATTCGCACAACTCAAGCATGGTATCCATGTTGCCGTAGGCTTCATAGAGCTCCAGCATCGTGAATTCCGGGTTGTGCTTGTAGCTGATGCCCTCGTTGCGAAAATTACGATTGATTTCGAATACGCGCGGAAAGCCGCCGACGATCAGTCGCTTCAAATAGAGTTCCGGAGCGATGCGCAAGTAAAGCTCCATATCCAGAGCATTGTGATGGGTTACAAAGGGGCGCGCCGTTGCTCCGCCCGGAATGGGATGCATCATCGGCGTCTCCACTTCCAGAAAGCCGCGTTCGATCAGAAAATTCCGGACCTCCGCAACGATACGCGACCGCTTTTCAAAGGCCTCGCGCACCTCCGGATTGACGATCAAGTCTACATAGCGCATCCGGTAGCGCTGTTCCTTGTCCGCAAAGGCGTCGAATACGCGTCCTTCCGCTTCTTTTACGACCGGAAGCGGTCGCAGGCACTTGGCCAGCAGAACAAATTCAGTCAAGTGCAGGGTCGTCTGTCCCGTTCGCGTGCGAAACAGGTAGCCGCCGGCGCCAATCTGATCGCCAAGATCCAGCTCGCAAAAATCCGAGTAGCGATCGGTCAGCTCCTTCTGCGCCCCGTACAGCTGGATTCTGCCGCTGGCGTCTTCCAGATCCATAAAGCCGGCCTTGCCCATCAAGCGACGCGAACGAATGCGTCCGGCTACGCTGAAATGTTTGGCCTCGCCGTGTTCACTCTCAGCCAGGGCCAGGAGTTCGGCTGCGGTCTGCGCGGGGCGGAAGTAGGCGGCGTAGGGGTCATTTCCCGCAGCCTGCAGGTTTTGCAGTTTGTGCAGTCGATGCTCGAAAAGATCAGAGGAATCAGCGACTGGTTCGCGCTCGGTGGATTCGGCCATCAGGTCGATTGCCGCCGCCGGTCCGCGCGGTAAATGAAAAAAGGCCTTTCGCCCCCCGATCAGGCCGGCAAGGGTGATTGACGGCCTCTACGCAGGGCGCGTACTGTCTGCAACACGCAAGATGAGATCCATGGTCGAAAGCCTGCAGGAGTGGATGCAAGACCTGCGGCGTGCGCTGCGTCGCAAGGGCGAGGAACGCCTTACGGTCATGATCATTCCGCACGGGCAGGAGCGCATCTTCAGTCTGCAGCTGAACTGGTTCATGATCCTGTTTCTTGCCGGCACTGCCATTCTGGCGGTGACTCTGGCCTTCTACGGCATTTATCTGCGTACCGCTCAATCGCGCGAGATTCTCAGGTTGCGGGAGCTCTATGGCGCCAATTTCAGTCAAGCCCTGCATCTAAAAGAAACCGCGGTCGAAAACCGCAAGCTCCATCTGGAGCTGAGCGCTAACCTCGAACAGGCTGCGTTGAGTATTGGATTTCCGGATTCAGAGATCAATGAAATATCCGAGGACAGCAAGGCGGATCAGCTGGCGCGAGCCGAACTGGATCGAGATCGTAACCAGGACGATCATCTCAGTCCGCGCGCCGGATATCTGCCGCCAGTAGCGGCATTGAAGCAGCTGCGCTGGAGCATTCAATTGCGGCAAGCGCTAAGGGATTCTGTACGCGACGCGATAGATGGAGGCATCGGTCTCTACTCTGAGATGCCGCTGGGACGTCCTTTCAGGGACCTTGAGATCTTCAATGATACATCGCCCTTCGGTCTCCGCGAGGACCCGGTTACGCGCGGCAATCTAGAATTTCATCCCGGCTACGATATGGCCGGCGTCGAAGGAACCCCGGTCGCCGCAACGGGGCGCGGCGTCGTCTATCGTGTATTTCTCGATCCCGGCTACGGCCGAGCGATAGTCGTGCGACACGGTTCCGGCTTTTTTGCGATGTACGCGCACCTTTCGCGTAGCTACGTACAGGTAGGCGAAGCGGTCAGTCGCGGTCAGCAGATCGGCGCCCTTGGTCGCACGGGTCGCGCTACAGGTCCGCACCTCCACTATGAAATCTGGATTGGCGAGTCGGATCGCGTCGACCCCAAACCATTTCTCTGCTCGCTCGATTTTTCTACAGAGCGCTGTCGCGCGTTTCACCGAGCAGAACGCCTCTAGACCCGGGTTGTCGCCTGGACATTTGTGTGGACGGCTTCGACGCGACCGTCAACGTGGCCCGATTTCTTTGCTCAGCGAAATTGGCCATGCCCCGTCGTACCGATATCAAAAGCATACTGATCCCTGGAAGCGGACCGATAGTAATCGGCCAGGCCTGCGAGTTCGACTATAGCGGAACTCAGGCCTGCAAGGCCCTGCGCCGCGAAGGCTTTCGTACCATTTTGTTTAATTCCAATCCGGCGACTATCATGACCGATCCGGAGATGGCGGACGCCACGTACATCGAGCCGCTCACGCCCGAAACCTTAATTCGCGTGATCGAAAAGGAAAAGCCAGATGCAATCTTGCCAACCGTTGGCGGACAAACTGCGCTCAACCTGGTAATGGATCTCGAAAAGATGGGCTACCTGGAAAAGTCCGGGGTGAAGCTAATCGGCGCCAATGTGGCGGCAATACGGAAGGCGGAAAGTAGAGAGGAATTTAAGGAGGCAATGCTGCGCATTGGCATGCGCGTGCCTCAGTCGGCGCTCTGCAGCAGTATGGAAGAGGCTCTGCAATTCAAGGGCCGTCGCGGCTTACCCTTGATCATTCGACCCTCCTTCACGCTCGGCGGCGCCGGCGGCGGCATTGCATTCACCGACGACGATTTTGATACAATCGTCCAGAATGGTCTGAATCTCTCGCCGACAAACCAGATCCTGCTTGAGGAAAGCGTACTGGGCTGGAAGGAATTCGAACTGGAGGTCATGCGCGATCTGGCAGACAATGTAGTTATCATTTGTTCGATCGAAAATATTGATCCAATGGGCGTGCACACCGGCGATTCCATTACGGTGGCGCCGCAACAAACGCTTTCCGATCGCCAGTACCAGGAAATGCGCGATGCTGCGATCAAAATCATTCGAGAGATAGGCGTCGATACCGGCGGCTCGAATATTCAGTTCGGCGTAAACCCGAAGAACGGTGAAATGGTCGTGATCGAAATGAACCCTCGGGTTTCGCGTTCTTCCGCTCTCGCCAGCAAGGCCACCGGCTTTCCCATCGCCAAAATCGCAGCTTTGCTGGCCGTCGGTTACACGCTGGACGAAGTTCAGAATGACATCACACGCGTGACGCCAGCCAGTTTTGAACCAACGATTGACTATGTGGTGGTGAAAGCGCCCCGTTTTACCTTTGAGAAGTTTCCAGGGGCCAGTGATACTCTGGGTTCGATGATGAAGTCGGTTGGCGAGGCGATGAGTATCGGCCGGACCTTCAAGGAATCCTTTCAAAAAGCATTTCGTTCGCTGGAAACGGGGCGCTACGGTTTTGGCGCCGATGGCAGCCTGAGCGAAATGTTGCGTTTGTTAGACTTTGAACTACAGGGAGAACGTGAAGAAATCGAGTATCTGGAAGCAAGCCTGGCGCGGCCGACTCCGGAGCGGATTTATAGCGTGCGTCGCGCCCTGGAACTCGGCCTGGAAAAGCCGGAAAGCGGATTTGATGTCGCGCGAGTTTATGAGCTGAGCGGTATTGATCCATGGTTTTTGAATCAAATTCTCGATCTGTTGCGTCTGGAAATGGAATACGCAGCGGCCGGCGCCCCGCTGGATCGGGAATGGTTGGAGGCGCTGAAGCGAAACGGCTATTCCGATCGCCAGATTGGCTTTTTAAGGAATAGATCAGCGCTGCGCGGAGTACTTGGCAATGCCGCCTATCCGGAACACGAGCGTCGCTCGCGATCGCTGGAGCTGCTGTCCTCGGGCGAAGCGGCCGTTGCCTCCGCCCGAAGCGCCCTTGCGTTGGCGCCCGTATATAAGTCTGTTGATACTTGCGCCGGAGAATTTGAGGCAATCACCCCCTACCTTTATTCCACGTACGAAGACGAAGATGAATCGCGAGTGCGATCGGTAAAGAAGGTTGTGATTCTGGGCGGCGGCCCAAACCGAATTGGCCAGGGCATTGAATTTGATTACTGCTGCTGCCATGCGTCCTTTGCGCTGCAAAAGATGGGCGTGCAGTCGATCATGGTAAACTCCAATCCCGAAACAGTTTCAACCGACTATGATACATCGGACAAACTTTACTTCGAGCCGCTTTCCTTCGAAGATGTTCTGAACATTTGCCGCAAAGAGCAGCCGCACGGTGTTATTCTAAGTTTTGGGGGACAGACGCCGCTCAAGCTGGCCAGAAGGTTGGAAGCCGCTGGTATTCCGATTCTCGGAACGTCGCCGGATGCAATCGATCGCGCTGAGGATCGCGATCGCTTCAGCGCAATGCTGGAAAAGTTGCGCTTGCGTCAGCCGGAAAACGGCATGGCTTCCACGACCCAGGAGGCCGAGGAAGTTGTTCGTCGCATAGGTTATCCTTGCCTTGTGAGACCCAGCTACGTACTGGGCGGCAGAGCGATGGCTATTGTCTATGAGCGCGAACAATTGCTTTCTTTCGTTCGCGAGGCGCAAGAGGCTGCGCCGGAGCATCCGGTCTTGATTGACCGTTTTCTGGAGGATGCCATCGAAATCGATGTCGACGCGCTGAGCGACGGCCACGATGTTTTTGTCGCCGGCATAATGCAGCATATTGAGGAAGCAGGCGTGCATTCCGGCGACTCGGCCTGCGTGCTTCCGCCGGTCGGGCTGCCCGCAGCTATTATCGAAGAGATTCGGTCGGCAACTCGTTCTATTGCGCTGGAGCTCAATGTTGTAGGTTTGTTAAATATTCAGTTTGCGGTGCAAAGGGAGCAGCTCTACGTAATCGAAGTTAATCCTCGCGCCAGTCGGACCGCCCCATTCGTTAGCAAGGCCATTGGGCTGCCGTTGCCGGCCCTTGCCACTCGAGTCATGTTGGGCGAGTCGCTGGCACAATTGAAGCTGCCAGAAGATGGCGCCGATACCGGCTTTGTTGCTGTCAAAGAAGCCGTATTGCCGTTCATGCGCTTCCCGGGTGCGGACATCATTCTCGGGCCAGAGATGAAATCTACGGGCGAGGTAATGGGTATTGCCAGAGATCTTGGCGCAGCTTACCTCAAGGCGCAGTCTGGCGCCGGCGACCGCATACCGCAGAGCGGCGGCATATTCTTCAGCGTAAGCGACCGTGTCAAAGCGCAGCTGGTCGAGGAAGCAATTCAATTACAAAAGCTGGGGTATCAGCTATATGGAACGCGGGGGACCGCCGACTTTCTACGCGGGCACGGCGTGGAAATGACGGCTCTGCATAAAATGCGCGAAAATCTGAGCCCCAATGCGCTGGATCTGATCAAACGTGGAGAAATTCAGTTGATCATCAATATTCCGGACTCCCGGCGTACGCGCGATGACGCGTTTGCTATTCGTCAACAGGCGATACGCAGGCGACTGCTTTGCATCACCACAACGGCCGCAGTCCGGGCGCTGGTCCATGGTCTGCGCAGTACGCGAGGAATTGAAATGGAAGTCAATTCACTGCAGTCTATCCACGCCTTGCGCGATGGCGCCGTCGCTCCCATTGCCTGAAGCGATGACGCCGCGCAACCGGGGTCCGGGCAGTTTCCGGAATGGATAGATCAGCGCAGTCCGGCTTCCAGTCTGAACTGCGCATTCTGGAGCGCCTCCAGAGTTGAATTGTCGATACGACGCTGGCCCAGGTCTTCTCCGCCGGCATTCAGTTGCAACAAGGCGCCGCCAGCCTCGCGCATTATACTGGCGTTTGCAATTTCCAGACGTCCTCCTTGCTCCACGAACAGAGCGCCTGGCGCAGCGCGCAGTGCGACAAAGGCAAATACAGGCTGGCCCTCGCGACTGATCTGGATGTCCAGTCGCTCTCCATCCGGACTGCGGACCATTTCAATCCTTTCATTCTGATTCTCAATGACGACAGCCGATTGTTGCCCGTCGCTTCCCGCGCCGGCAATCGGATTGCTTCCGCTCCAGAATTCGACGAGGTTAAAAACGATCGCATCCAGGGCAAAGGCAATGAAGTAGATCGGGATCGAAATGATAAATATGATTGCTTTGACCCACTTGTTGTTGATTCCAGAAACAAATCGATCCCACCCCCGATTCAAAACAAAGCTTCCGTGGCAGGCGCCTCCAGCGCTCAAGCTGATGCCGGCCGCCAGCAGAGCGGCGGTTACTTTTCGAATTTTCATCTCTGACGCTCCTCATCCCGATTGGGCGCTCCAGCAAGCCCAGGGTGCGCTCAGATTTGCAATTAGCTTTTTGACGGCGGGCAATGCACGGCCTTGTAATGATCGAGTATCTCGCCGCTTTCCGGCGACCTCTGTAACGCTCGCTCCAACGCCTGGCGCGCCCGGCGGGCGTCGCCATTGCGGGTATAGTAAACTCCAAGGGAGTCAAGGTAGGCGGAATGATCTGGCTTGCGCGCGACAGCTTTGCTGAGGTGGGCAAAAGCCTCTTGCTGTTCTTGTGGCGATCCATGGATCGCAAGCAGGTAGCCGAGGGAATTCAGACTGTTCAAGTTGTCCGGATCCAGCTGCAGGATGCGCCGGTGCAGTTCGATCGAACGGACGTATTTGCGTTTCATCATTTCCACGTGAGCAAGCATTGATAACAGCCTGAGATCGGAGGGAAAGCGTTCCATACGCTGGCGCAGCAGCCGCTCTGCTTCAAGCGGCTCATCAGCATGGATCAGACTCAATATGCGCAAGGCATAGGCGGCCGCGATTTCCACGTAGTCGGGGAAGTTTTCGCACAACTCAGCAAGACGATCGGCGGCGATCTGAAAGTTGTTCAGGTGAAAGTAGCAGATTGCAAGTTCATGGAGTTCGACCGGACCGCCCCGGTTGTCTTTCAACCGCTGCTTCAGTCCCAGAATTCGATCAAGAATCTGGCGCTCTCTTTCCGCTTCATCTAGAACCATCGTTTCAACTCGCGAATGTGGGTAGTGTATGTGGACAGGGGGGTGATTGATATGCAGCCGTCGATTACGGCCTCAAAATCGGAACGATCCTCCCGGACGTGGCCGAATTCAGTGGTGCGCATTCGTAGTAGCGCTTCGCCATTCCCTTCCTCCAGGATCTCGTATTCATCTCTGTAGGTGCGACGTCCCTGATAGGTCCAGCGCTCTTCCGGAAAGCCTTCGGCGCCAGCTTGCTCATCTGGATAGTTGATATTGTAAACGATGCCAGCATGCAGCCGGTCCAGGTTACGCTGCAGCCAGCCGGCAAACCATTGCGCCGGTCGCTCTGCGCTGGCCTGTGGATTGTAGTCAGGAAAGCTGATGGCGATGGAGTGCAGGCTGTGCACCGCCCCCTGTCGTGCGGCCGCTACCGTTCCGCTATAGTGTACGTCGTCGCCGAGGTTCGGCCCATGGTTGATTCCCGAAACGACCAGATCGAAGCGGGGAAATCGGCCAGAATGCAGGCCAACATTGGCGCAATCGGCCGGATAGCCGCTCAATGTGAAGCGACGATGACCGACCTCCTTCAATTGCAGGCTTTCACGAATCGACAGAGCATGGGATGTGGCGCTGCGCTCGCGATCAGGCGTGATTGCCCACGTTTCTCCCAGGGCGGACAAGCGCTGTTGCAGGCAGCGCACACCCTCTGCATCTGGACCATCGTCATTGCAAAGCAGGATTCGCATAGCGCTGCGAGGCTCTCAAAGGAAAGACTGAGCAAGTCGCAGGGACACGAATGCAACGACTGCAGCCGGAAAACCAAGGGTAATAGCTAGCGATTGGAAATACAATCGAATGGCGGCTCGTGTATTAAGCTCATACAAATACTGCAGCCCGCGCAAAGTAATAAACAGACTCCAGACGAATACGCCTAGGTACATCGGGATTGTCAGAATCAGGGGCTGAGCCAGAAAGCGCGCAATGATGGCCACAGCAATTATAAAGGCATTGGGCAGCGCCGAACACATCAGAATGGCGGCCATTGACCAGATCCGTCCAGCGCGTTCGTGTTTGAGGCGCAGGACAAAAGCGTCGATCACTGAAGCAAAGAGGATCGCCCAGAGCACGGTAACAGCCGCGACGATAGCAGCAAAGACAAGGATAACCAGAGCAAAGTTACTATCGTAATAGTCGCGCATCAAATAGGCGCCGACGCCCTGGGCCAGAGCAGTGAGAGTAACAATTCCGATCAGCGGGCCGCGAAGCGACGATGCGCGTTCGATGGCAATTGGCAGCTCGCTGGGTCGCTGCAGGGCCAGATAGGCAAGATTGACCAGGTTGTATAGAAATCGGGCCGCCATGAATCAGCGCTCCAGGGCGCGCGTGGCGCCGCTGAGTTCAAGACTGAATCCCAAACCTCCCGGATACAAATACAGCATAGGCGATTGCAATGCGGATTGCATGGCCGCTGAGCCGTGGTCTACGCGCGAACCCCATGGCGAAGAGCTCCAGAATTCGTCCCAGAATTCGCGACGCGGCCGCAGCACCGGCAGCTCTTCGTCGCTTTTCAATGCTTCGCGAATCGCCTGTAGCGCGCGATCTTCGCCGCCCAGATCATCGATCATTTGCTCGGCGCGGGCTTGCGTTCCCGAGAAGATGCGACCCTCCGCC